>CAYYNG010000194.1:0-4604 GCA_964472435.1 uncultured Hyphomonadaceae bacterium
TCGGCTCATCGGCGATGGCGTCGGCGAGCTTCGGCGGATTGGCCGGGTTGAACGGGATCAGCTTTGCAAGCTTGTCGCCCTTTCCATAGCCCATGCCCATGACCAGGCCGACGTCGCGGACAACCGCTTTGGCCTGAAGGGTGCCGAACGTGATGATCGCCGCAACCGCCGCCGCGCCGTATTTGTCCCGCACATAACGGATCACTTCGCCCCGGCGCTCCTGGCAAAAGTCCACATCGAAGTCCGGCATCGAGACCCGTTCAGGGTTCAGGAACCGTTCGAAGAGGAGTCCGAACCGAAGCGGGGCGAGATCGGTGATCAGGAGCGACCACGCCACCAGAGAACCGGCGCCAGAGCCCCGGCCCGGCCCCACGGGAATGCCCTGGGCCTTCGCCCATTTGATAAAGTCCGATACGATCAGGAAGTAGCCGGGAAACCCCATCCCTTCGATGATGCCCAGCTCGTAGTCGAGCCGCTTTTTGTAGGCCGCCTCATCGGCATAGAGCTGGTCGGCCGCTTGGAGGCGTCCCGCCAAACCCTCTTCGGCCTGGATGCGCAGCTCCTCGATTTCAGAACGTCCCTCTTCCCCAAACCGCGGTAAGATCGGGCGGCGCTCTTCGGCCTTCACCGCGCAGCGGCGGGCGATTTCGGCGGTCCGCTCGATCGCTTCCGGCAGATCCGCGAAAAGGAGCCGCATTTCCTCCGCCGACTTGAGATATTGCGCGGAGGTCACCCGCGGGCGCTCGGCGGTTTCGAGGTAGCACCCGTTCGCAATGCACATCAGCGCGTCATGGGCGCCGGCGTCCTCCTCCGACAGAAAGCGCGCGTCATGCGTTGCGACGATGGGAAGATCGAGCGCGTAGGCGAGATCAAGGAGCCGGGCCTCGCACGCCGCCTCGATCTCGGTGCCGTGGCGCGTGATCTCGACATAAAGACGGTTTGGAAACGCGGCCGCGAGAGCCTCAAGCTCGGCCTTCGCATCGGCGGTTTTCGTTTTTTGGAAGAGCCGGCCGACGCGCCCCTCTGCGCCGCCCGTGAGCAGGATGAGGCCGTCCGTATCCGCCAGCAGCTCATCGCGGCTCAACCGGGCGACGCCGTCTTCGGAGGTTAGCCAAGCCGTGGAGGTCAACGCCATAAGGCGGCGATATCCCGTCTCGTTCTGCGCGTAGACGGAAACCCGGCTCGTCTCGCCGCGCGTCTCGGGATCGACGAGATCGAAGGCGCACGCCATGATCGGCTGAACGCCCGCGCCGCTCAAAAGCTCCGAGAGCTCGAGCGCGCCGAAGAGATTGTTGCGATCCGTCGCCGCCAAGGCCGGCATGCCCTGGGCCGCAGCCCATTCGGCCAGCGCCTTCGGCGTGATCATGCTTTCAAGCACCGAATAGCTCGACCGCACGGCCAGGTGGATGAAGGGCGAATCAGTCACGGCGGGCGCTCCTTGGCCGGATAGAATGGGCCGCGCGCCCTGGGTCTGAAAGTCCTCGCCGGCGCTCAGCCCGAAGTTTATTGTTGAAAGGCGACGAGTTTCCCATCGCGCAAGGTCAGCACCCGGTCCATGTGCCGGACGAGCGACATATTGTGGGTGGCGACCAATACTGCGGCCCCTTCTTGGCGCGCCATTTTTATGAGGGCTCCGAACACGCGCTCGGTCGTGTCCGGGTCAAGATTGCCCGTCGGTTCGTCGGCGATCACGAGGCGCGGATCGTTCGCAAGCGCGCGCGAGATGGCGACCCGTTGCTGCTCCCCGCCGGAGAGTTGGCCAGGCTGGTGATCGCCGCGATCAGCGAGACCCATCTCGGCAAGCAGCGCGTCGGCCTTCGCCCGCGCCGCAGCCCGCGGCCGGCCGGCGATCATCAGCGGCATGGCGATATTGTCCCGCGCGGTGAACTCGGGGAGGAGATGGTGGAATTGGTAGACGAAGCCGAGCTTTGAGCGGCGGATGCGCGTGCGTTCGGCATCGCTCAACGGCAGGCAATCCCGGCCCTCGAAAAGGACCCGCCCGCCTTGGGCTCGCTCGAGGAGGCCGGCGGTGTGGAGGAGCGTCGATTTCCCCGATCCCGATGGGCCGACAAGGCCGACAAGTTCGCCCGCCCGCAGCACGAGATCCGCGCCCTGAAGCACGCGCAGCTCGCCCGCGCCGGATCGGTAGATCCGCTCCAGGCCTCGGAGTTCAAGGACTGGCGGCTGGCTCATTCGAAGCGTAAAGCCTCGACGGGGTCGAGCTGCGCCGCGCGCCAGGCCGGCCAGAGGGTGACCAGAACCGACATCGCGACCGCCCAGCCCGTGGTGAAGAGCGCCTCGCTCCAATCGAGCCGCGCGGGCAGCCCTTCGAGACCGTAGACGTCGGCGTTGAAGACCTCCCGCCCCGTCACGGCGTTCAAGAACCATTCAACGGAGTCGATATTGATCACGATCAACGCGCCGAGGACGAGCCCCGAGACCGCCCCGAGAAATCCCAGCGAGGCGCCGATCATAATGAAAACCCGCATCACCGACGTCCGGCCCGCGCCGATCGTGCGCAAAATGGCGATGTCGCGGGTCTTGTTCTTCACCAGCATCACGACGCCGGTGATGATGTTCAGCGCCGTGATGGTGATCAAGACGAGGAGCAAGATGCGCATCACGCTCTCCTCCACTTCGAGGGCGTTTACGTACCCTGCGCGCTGGGATTTCCAATCGAAAACGAAGAAACGGTTGCTGAAGGCCGCGCCGATCCGCTCGATCGCCGTGCGCGTGTCTTCCGGGTCGTCGAGGCGCACATCCAGCGATTCATAGCCGTCGGGCACGTTGAAATAGAGCTGGGCCTGGGCCATCGGCATGAAGACGTAGAGCCGATCAAGCTCCACGCTTCCGGTCTTGAAGATCGAGCCGACGACATATTCCTTCGATCGCGGGGTGACGCCGAAGGGGCCGCTCGCCCCCTCGGGCGAGATGAGCCGCACCACCGCGCCCTCATAGGCGCCGAGGTCGCGGGCGAGCGCATCGCCCATCAGAATGACGTCGCCGCCGTTTCGGCCCTCGCCGAAGCCCGCCGTTCGGGCGTTCTGCGCACCGCCCGATAAGAACTCATAGACATCGAGATCCTGGGGCTTCACCCCGCGCACGACGGCCGGCGCGTTTCGGCCCGCATGGACGGAAAGCACTTGGGACTCGATGAAAGGGGTCGCCGATTGGATGCCCTGCAGATCTGCGATCTGGCCGGCATAGGCGTCGGCTTCCTCCTCGGAATAGCCCTGGACCTGGACAAAGACGTGCCCCTGTCCGCCGAGGAGGCTGTCGAGCAGCGTCGCGCGGAAGCCCGCCATGATCGACATCGTGACGATCAGCGCCGCGACTGCGAGGGCGATGCCGACAAATGAGATGATCGAGATCAGCGCCGCGCCGCCATGCTCTCGGCGGGCGCGGAGATAGCGCCAGGCGAGCGTGCGTTCGAAGACTCCGAATGGCCGGCCAGTGTCGCCGCCGACGGGAGACGGCGCCGGTTCGACGCCCGCCGCAGAGATCGAGGCTTCGGTCATGCGGCGGCGATCCGGGCGACGGCGTCGGCCAGCGGCAGCTCCGCCCGCTCGCCGCTCGCCCTCTCTTTAAGCTCCACGACGCCCTTTTCAACGCCTTTCGGGCCGATGATCAGCTGCCAGGGCAAACCGATCAGATCCATTCGGGCGAATTTCGCCCCGGCGCGGTCGTCGGTCTCGTCATAGAGGGGCTCAAGACCCGCCGCCTGCAGCGCAGCATAGGCTGCATCGCACGCGCCGGCGACCGCTTCGTCTCCAGGGCGCATGGAGACAAGCCCGACATCGAACGGAGAAACAGATGCCGGCCATTTGATGCCGTCATCGTCGTGGCAGGCTTCGATGATCGCGCCGACGAGACGAGAGACGCCGATGCCATAGCTGCCGCCATGGATCGTCGCCATCTGGCCGTCCTGTCCCTGCACGCTAGCATTCATCGGGCCTGAATACTTTGTCCCGAAGTAGAAAATATGGCCGACTTCGATGCCGCGGGCCGCGACCCGGCGGTCCTCCGGGATGGCGTCGAAGGCGGCTGCATCGTGCTTTTCGTCCGTTGCAGCGTAATATCGCGTGCGCTTGTCCATCTCGGCCGCCAGCGCGGCTTTGTCGTCGAAGTCGAAATCAAGCCCAGGCGGCGGCACGTCGAGCACCGCCCTGTCGCAGAAGACCTCGCTCTCCCCGCTTTCGGCGAGAATAAGAAACTCATGGCTCAGATCGCCGCCGATGGGCCCGGGGTCCGCCTGCATGGGAATCGCCGTGACGCCCAGCCGGTCGAACGTGTTGAGATAGGCCGCGAACATTTTCTGATACGAGACCCGCGCGCCCGCTTCGTCGAGATCGAAGCTGTAGGCGTCTTTCATGTAGAACTCGCGCCCGCGCATGACGCCGAACCGGGGCCGCACCTCGTCCCGAAACTTCCATTGCTGGTGATAGAGATTGAGCGGCAGCTGTTTGTAGCTCTTCACATAGGCGCGGAAGATGTCGGTGATCATCTCCTCATTGGTCGGGCCGTAGAGCATGTCCCGTTCGTGCCGGTCGGCGATGCGCAGCATTTCCGGCCCATAGGCGTCGTAGCGGCCGGATTCGCGCCAC
>CAYYNG010000195.1:0-4591 GCA_964472435.1 uncultured Hyphomonadaceae bacterium
GCAGGCATGGTTTTGGAAACGCATATTGTAGGTCGCTTCGATCACCTGGGCGGCGTCGGCGAAGGCGGCCTTGAGATCGCCGCCGGCGTTGCCAACAAACGTCTCTTCCGCTGTCAGGCCATCGTCGAGTTCGGACTCGAATGCGTCGGTGGAGAAATCCGAGCCATCCCCGCGCGTCCACTCGACGGGCAGCGCAAGCACCGCTTTGTTCGCCTGCCACCACGTGTCCGCGACCACGGCGACGGCCGTGTCGTCGACTTTCACCACGCGTCGAACGCCTGGCATGCCGGATACCGCGTCGGCGTCGAAGCTTGCAAGCGCGCCGCCGATGAATGGGCATGCCAGGATGCTGGCGTTTAACATGCCCGGCAGGTTGATGTCTGCGCCGTAGATCTGCCGACCGGTTAATTTATCGGCCGTGTCGAGGCGCGGTTTCGGCTGGCCGGCGATCGTCCAATCGGACGGATCTTTGAGCGAGACGTCGATCGGCGGGGCGAGGGCCGCGGCCGCGGTGGCGACCTGGCCATAGGTCGTCGTCCGCCCCGACGGGCCATGGGTGATTACGCTGTCGGCGGCCGAACATTCGCCAGCCGGCACATCCCATTCCGCGGCGGCCGCTTCGATCAGCATCATGCGCGCGGCCGCCCCGCCCTCGCGGACATATTGGTGGCTGTCGCGCACGCCGCGGCTGCCGCCGGTGGAGAAGTCGCCCCATACGCGGTCTCTGGCGAGGTTCTCGCCCGGCGTCGGATATTCGGTGACGACCTTCGACCAATCGCATTGCAGCTCCTCGGCGACGAGCTGCGCGAGACCCGTGAGCGTGCCCTGGCCCATCTCGGATCGGGCGATGCGGATCGTAACCACGTCATCGACGCCGATATGGACCCAGGCGTTCACCTCGGGCGGCGTCGGAAGATCGGCGGCGGGCGCCTCGGCGGGGGCCTCCGCGCCGCAGCCGGAAAGGAGCGTGATGGTCAGCCCCGCGCCCGTCGCGCCGGCGCCGATCATGAAGCCGCGCCGCGAAAGAACCGTCGTCTCGCTCATCGGTCGCTCCCTTAAGCTTTCTTGGTTTTGGCGAGGTGGACGCCCTTGCGGACGCGCGCGAGCGTGCCGCAGCGGCAGATATTCGTGATCTGAAGATCGATGTCCTCGTCGGTGGCGTCGGGATTTTCTCTTAGAAGGCCGGCCACCGCCATGATCATCCCCGCCTGGCAATAGCCGCATTGCGGCACATCGAGCTCCGCCCAGGCTTGCTGGACGGGATGGTCGCCGTTTTCAGAAAGCCCCTCAATGGTCGTGATCTCGTCGCCGGGGCCGAGCGCCGCAAGCGGGTAGACGCAGGACCGGACAGCCTGGCCGGCGATATGCACCGTGCAGGCCCCGCATTGGGCAATGCCGCAACCGTATTTCGTGCCCGTGAGGCCAAGCTGCTCGCGCAGCACCCAAAGAAGCGGGGTGTCCTCCTCCGCCTCGACCTCGACCCGAGACCCATTGACCAACAGCGTCGCCATGGGGCGCCTCCCGATTTATCCCTTGGCGCGAGTGTCCTGCGCTCTGGCGGCGTTGGCAACACCGAACGCAGGGAAAACCGCTGGCGACCGCGCTTTAACCTTGGGGCGCCAACGTTTCCACGAAACGCACCGGCTCGCCGCCGCCTTTGATCAAGAGCTCGCCCTCGCGCATGACGGTGCGGCCGCGCACGATGGTGGCGATCGGCCAGCCTTCGGCTTCGAACCCGTCATAGGGCGTCCAGCCGCATTTCGACGCCGACCATTCGGCCGTGATCGTCTCGGCGCGGTTCAGATCGACCAGGGTGAAATCGGCGTCATAGCCCTCCGCGATGCGGCCCTTATTGGCGACGCCGAAGATTCTTTGTGGGCCCGCCGAGGTGAGCTCGACGAACCGTTCGAGGGTCAGACGCCCCTGCGCCACATGGGTCAGCATGACCGGAACGAGGGTCTGCACCCCCGGCGTGCCAGATGGCGAGGCGGGATAGGGCCGCGCCTTCTCGTCCGCCGTGTGGGGGGCGTGATCGGAGCCGATCACATCGACAATGCCGGCGTTGAGCGCGCGCCACAGGGCGTCGCGATGGCGCGCCTCTCGGATCGGCGGGTTCTGCTGGGCGTAGGCCCCGAGCCGCTCATAGGCGTCGGGGGCCGCGAGGGTGAGGTGGTTCGGCAGCACTTCGACGGAGGCGACATCCTTCGCCCCGCGCAGGATCTCCATCTCTTCGGCGGTTGAGATGTGCAGCACATGGATGCGCTTGCCCGTCTTCCGCGCGATCCGCAGGAGCCGCGTCGTCGAGGAGACCGCCGCCTCGACGTCGCGCACCTCTGGGTGGCTCGTCCAGTCGCCCTGACGCGCGAGATGGGCGCGATCGCGCATTCGGTACTCGTCTTCGGAATGGAACGCCGCGCGGCGGGCGATGGCCCGCAGCACCCGCTCGACCCCCTCGTCGCTTTCAACAAGCAGCGATCCGGTCGAGGCCCCCATGAACACTTTCACCCCGCAACAGCCTGGGGTCCGCTCCATCTCGGCGAGAAGATCCGCATTCTCGTTCGTCGCGCCGGCGTAGAAGGCGTGATCGACGTCCATCCGGCCGCGGGCCCGCGCGAGCTTGTCGGCGAGGGCGTCCGGCGTCGTCGTCGCGGGCTCTGTGTTCGGCATTTCGAAGACGGTGCAAACACCCCCGAGCGCGGCCGAGCGCGCGCCGGTCTCGAGATCCTCTTTCCACTCAAGGCCAGGCTCGCGGAAATGGACCTGGCTGTCGATCACGCCGGGCAACACGTGGAGCCCCGCGCAGTCGACGACCTCGCCGGCGTCAGCTTGGCGAAGCGCGCCGATCGCGGCGATCCGACCGTCTTTCACGCCGATATCGGCCTGCCCGCGGCCGCCGGGCGTGACGAGCTCGCCGCCGCGAAGGATCAGATCATAGGTCTGGGACATCCTTTGAAAGAGCGCGTCGGCCGCGCCCGCGTCAAGTGTTCACGCGAACGTGAGGACGTGGCGCGATACCGGCGCGCCGCGCCGGGCGTTAGACACAGGCTATGCAATCGAACAGCCTGGAGCCGAAATGAACATCATCAAGAAGGGCCTCGTCGCCGCAACAGCGGCGGTCTTGGCGGCCGGGCCGGCGACCGCCCAGGGCTTTTTCAATTTCCAGCCTGCCGACGGCAGCTTCTACGTCGCCGGCTTCGTCGGCGGCGGCTTTTTGAATGATGAAACATTTGAAGGCGTTCAAGAGCCTGAGCCGGGCATTCCAAGCCCGGCCGGCAACGTGCCCGGCGTTCCGGCCGAGGTGGATCTCGAATTCGACGCCGACGTCTTCCTCGGCGGCGCGGTGGGCGTACGGCTGCCCTTTACGTATTTCGCGTTCGCCCAGCCGCGCTTCGAATTGGAGGTGAGCTATCTGGACGCCGGCGTCGCTTCGGGCGCGTTCAACGGTGGAAGCCAGGTGTTCGAGGGCGCGCAAAGCGCTGTCTTGCTGCTCTTGAACGGCTATAGCGATTTTCGCTGGTCGGACGACCAGGCCGTCATTCCCTATATCGGCGGGGGCCTCGGCGTCGGGTTCGTCGACTCAGACGTCGCTTATTTCCCCGTCGCCGCCGGCGGGCCGCCCGTTTTCGCCTTGGAAGGCGACGATACGGGGCTGACGACCACGCTCGCCGGCGGCGCGACGTGGGAGGCCACCGATCATTTGGACGTCTATGTCGAGGGCCGATATGTTCAGATTTTCAATATCGACCTCGAACGCCGGTTCATCGGGGGCGGCGCGGACCTTTTCAACGCCGAGCTCGACGACCGAATCGAGGGGTTCACGCTCACGATCGGCTCGCGCTGGCACTTTTAGGCGGCCCGCCTTTCACGGGCGCGGCGCAAGGCTTATCTGACCGGCCATGATCGATGATGTCTTTCGCCTGCCCGATCGCGCCGCGCTCTCACTAACGGGCCGGGACGCCGAAGCCCTGCTCGAGCGGACCATAACCTGCACCGTCGCCGGGCTCGCCGTCGGCGAGGCCCGCCCAGGCGCGCTTCTGACGCCCCAGGGCAAGATCATTGCGGACTTCATCCTTGTTCGGACCGGAGAGGGCTTTTTGATCGACACCCATGTCGATGCCGCGCCCGACCTGGCGAAGCGGCTCAAGATGCTCCGTCTCCGCGCCGATGTCGCGATCAGCGCGCTGAACGACGGGATCAGCGTTTCGATCGCCCCCGCCGGAACCGAGGGCGCCGTTGCCGATCCCCGGTCGCCGGATCTGCCCTGGCGGCTGATCGGCCCGCGCGAGGCGCCGCGAGACCCTGGCGCGTACGCGGCCGCGCGGATCGCCGCCGGCGCGCCCGAATGGGGCGCGGACTATGGCGCGGCCGAGGTGTTCCCGGCGGACGTCAATCTCGACCTGATGGGCGGGGTGGACTTCAAGAAGGGGTGCTTCATCGGCCAGGAAGTCGTCAGCCGCATGAAGCGCCGCGGCGGCGCCCGTAAGCGCACGGTCGGCGTCGCCGGCGATGACCTCGCGACCGGCGAAACGATCACTGCGGACGGCGCGGGCGTCGGCGAGGTGACCAGCGCCCGCGGGGGCTCCGGGCTCGC
>CAYYNG010000196.1:0-4585 GCA_964472435.1 uncultured Hyphomonadaceae bacterium
GTATTACGGCGGTCTTTGTTGTCGAGATCTGCCTGAAGGTCATCGCCTGCCGGATGTCGTTCTTTCGGTCTGGTTGGAACTGGTTCGACTTAATCGTTGTGGCGCTCGCGGTCATCCCGTCAGCGGGGTCCTTCACCGTTCTAAGATCGCTTCGGGTCCTGCGCGTGCTGCGCCTCTTAAGGGTCGTGCCGATGCTGCGTCGGATTACCGAGGCGTTGCTTAAAGCTCTGCCCGGCATGGGGGCGATTTTCGCGGTCCTCGGCCTTGTGACTTATGTCGCGGCGGTGATGGCCACCAACATGTACGGCCGCACCGACAATGAGGAAGTGGCGGCCATGTTTGGCGATTTGCCGTCGTCGACCTTCACTTTGTTCCAAGTGATGACGCTGGACGGATGGCGAAACGAGGTCGTTCAGAAAGTCATGAATGACGGCCACCCCGAAGCCTGGGCGTTTTTCTTGGTCTTTATTTTTCTCGCGAGCTTCGTTGTGCTCAACCTCTTCATCGCGCTCATCGTTGAAGCGCTTCAAGCCAATCACGAGGCCCTGCAAGAACAACAAATCGGCAAACTCGAGGAGGAGGCCGAGGAGGCGCAAGAAGAGCGCGACGAAATAAAGCGCCTCCTTCTGGATTTGCGATCGGAGTTGGACGCGTTGCGCCGCGACCGAGGCGGCGGCCGAAATTAGTGGCCCCGCCCCTTTGGGGGCGAGGGGCGGGGCCGGTCCGCCGCCAGCGGGTGGGGGGCGTTAGGACGCCGGCAGCAGCACCTTGTCGATAACGTGGATAACCCCGTTGGAGGCTTCAATATCGGCTTGAATTACATTTGAGTCATTCACGCGGACGCCGTCCGTTCCGTCCACGGTGACCTCGCCGCCGAGCGTGTCGACCGTTTGGGTTTGACCGGCGAGCGCACCCGACATCACCGCGGCCCCCGAGATCACGTGCAGCTTGAGGACGGCCGCGAGTTGATCTTTGTTCTCGGGCTGCAGCAGGGTTTCGACCGTGCCCTCGGGCAGCGCGGCGAAGGCCTCGTCGGTGGGCGCGAAGACGGTCAGCGGACCCTCGCCTTTCAGCGCGCCGACGAGATCGGCCGCTTCGGCGGCGGCGAGCAGGGTGGAGAACGATCCCGCACCAGCCGCCGTGTCGACGATGTCCGCGGCTTCTTCGTAGCCGGCGGCGGCTTGGTGTTGGGCGGCCGCGGGGGCGAGGGCGGCGACCGAAGCGCCTGCAAGGGCGATGAGAAGGTTTTTCATGGGAGGATCCTGGTTGTTGACGTGTCGCGCGGATGCATCGACCTGCGCTGTACGCCGCCTTGGCGAAATCGGTTCCGTTTGATTACAAACGTTTCACCCATTCGTGATTTGACCGGTGAGGCCTCACAACCGCCGCGTTTGCTGCTACGATCAGCGCTCATGAGTCTTTGGCAAACCCTTCTCGACGGCGGAAAGCGCCTTTTCGATCCGCCGGCCGAGCCCGCGCGTCTGCCGGGGGAGGTGCCCTGCGCGCCGGATCCGAACGATGTCGGGTTCACGGCGGCGGTTGTGGGTTTGGGGGCGAAGCTCGCCAAGGCCGACGGCACGGTGACGGACGAGGAAGTCGTCGTCTTTTCAAAGGTGTTCCGCGCCGCTCCGGAAGACGCTGACGCCGTCCGCCGGGTCTTCAACCTCGCCCGCCAAACCGTGCGTGGCTATGAAAGCTATGCGCGCCGGATCGGTCGACGCTACCGGGATCGCCCCTGTCTTCTCGAGGGCGTGCTGGATGGTCTGTTTTATATCGCGGGCGCAGACGGCGTGGTGACGGACGATGAAATGGCGTTCCTCGCCACCGTCTCAAAAGCCTTTGGGTTTTCTGAAGAAACCTTCCGGAGGATCCGAGCGAGCCATCTCGGGCCCGAGCCCGACGACCCCTATTCGGTGCTCGGCGTCGCCCATGATGCGCCGTTTTCCGACATCCGCGTCGCCTTTCGCCGCCTGATGGCCGACAACCATCCCGACCGGGTCGTGACCAACGGCGCGCCGCGCGAGTTCGAGGCGGCGGCGCATGAAAAAGCGGCGGCGATCACATCGGCCTATGCCAAGATCCGGGCGGAACGGGGTTTGCTTGTCCAGGCCGATTGACGCCGCATGGCCGCGCCCTCATGTTGTTAAGCCGGGAGACTGAAATGACCGCTGACACCGCCGCACGCCACCCCAGAGCCTTTCTCGACGCCGCCTTCGACCTCTTCCATCAAGCGGCGGCTTTGGCCGCACGGCTCGTGCTCGGCTTTCTCATGGTGCTCGCCGCTGGCGTCGTCGCCGTGGCCATGGCGACGGCCGCGCTCCTTTTGGCGGGCGCGGCGATCGTTTTCCGCTTTACGCGTCGGCCCCGTCCGCCGCGGTCCCCGGTGTCGCCCGACGGGATCACGCTCGAGGCGCGGCGCACCGCCCGGGGCTGGACCGTCGAATAGGCCGGTCCCCGGACAGGCCGCTTCCAACTCCGCTGGATAAGCGCCGGCAGGGGCCGGTGGATAGGCTGCGGCTGATCCACAAGTCAGCCCGGAAACACCCGGCGCCAAACCCCAAATAGCCGCGGTTTAATCCAGGCGCGATGGTTACCGGCGCCGAAGCCTGCTAACGGGCCGCCATGACGTTTCGCGATTTCAGCCTCCTCTTCGCCATTTGCTTCGTCTGGGGGCTCAACATCGTGGTCACCCGATGGGTTGTCGCCGACATGGCGGTGCCGCCGATCTTTTTCGCGGCGGTGCGGTTCTTGTCTATCGGGCTGGTCTTGATCCCGTTTTTGCGGCCGCGGCCCGGCGATCTTCGAACCTTATTCCTGATCGCCATGTGCATCGGCGCGGTGCACTTCGCGCTTCTTTTCGTCGGTCTTGCGAACGCCGAGGCGAGCGCGGCCGCCGTGACCGGCCAGCTTGGCGTGCCGTTCTCGACCCTGATGTCCATGGCCTTTTTGGGGGAGACGATTGGTTGGCGCCGCGGGCTCGGCATCATGCTGGCCTTCGCCGGGGTTCTTTTGATCGCGGTCGATCCCGACAGTTTCAACGTATCGGTGGGCCTCCTCTATATTGTCGCGTCGGCCGTAGTCGGCTCGGCGGGCGGCATACTGATGAAGCGTATGGCGCCGATTTCGGCGTTCCAGATGCAGGCCTGGATCGGCCTCTTTTCCTTCGGGCCGCTTTTTGCGGTGTCGGCGTTGGTCGAAACCGGCCAGACGGCGGCCTATGCGGCGGGCGGCGTTCCGGTCTGGCTGGCGACGGCTTTCGCGGTTCTCGGCGTTTCGATATTCGGCCATGGCGGGTTTTATTCGCTGATCAAGAAATACGATGTCTCGCTGCTCTCGCCGCTCACGCTGATGACGCCGGTTTGGGGTGTGATTTTGAGCGTGATCATCTTAAACGAGCCGCTGACGCTGCGCCTGGTGGTCGGCGCGGCGATTTCGTTGGGCGGCGTCTTCGTTATCGCGGTGCGCCAAAACGCAAAACTGCCTGAGGCGGCGATTGCGCGGAAACTCGGCGGGGGGCCCAGCTGATGCAGATTGAGGACGCGCCAAGCCCGAATTTCGATGAACGAAAGCATCCGATCGATATGTTGGTTGTGCACTATACCGGCATGGAGACAGGCGAGGCGGCGCTGGCGCGGATGCGAGACCCCGACGCGAAAGTCGCCGCCCACTATATGGTTTGGGAAGATGGCCGGATCGCCTGTCTGGTGGCGGAGGACAAGCGCGCCTGGCACGCCGGCGTTTCAACATGGCAGGGCGACGACGATCTCAACTCGCGCTCGATCGGGATCGAGATCGTCAATGGCGGGCATGATTGGCCGCGGGCCGACGGCGGTCTTCCGCCATACCCAGACGCCCAGATCGAGGCGGTGGTCGAGCTTTCGAACGACATCCTCGCGCGGCGCGCGATCCCTCAGTCCCGCATTGTCGGGCATTCCGATATCGCGCCGGCGCGCAAGGCCGATCCCGGCGAGCACTTTCCTTGGGAGCGGCTGGCCGCGGCTGGCGTCGGCTTCTGGCCGAGCCAGCCCGACCCGGACCAGACGATGGGCGTCGGCCTCGGTCCGCGGGACGAGGGGGCTGCGGTCGGCCGTCTGCAAGCGGCGCTCGCCGAGATCGGCTATGGCATCGACAAGACCGGGGCCTTTGATGAGGCGACGAGCCTGGTCGTCACCGCCTTCCAGAGGCGCTGGCATCCCGCCCGCGTCTCCGGCCTCGCCGACATTAAGACGGTCGCGCTGGTGGAAACGGTTCGAAAACAGTATATCGGGGCCTAGACCAGACGGCCGGGCGGCCGCTGGCCCCGGGCTCGATCCGGGGCTGGAGGAAAGTCCGGGCTCCATGGAGACAAGGCGGCGGGTAACGCCCGCCCGGCGTGAGCCGAGGGACAGTGCCACAGAGAGCAGACCGCCCCGGAGCGATCCGGGGTAAGGGTGAAAAGGTGGGGTAAGAGCCCACCGCGGGACCGGTAACGGAACCGGCATGGTAAACCCCGCCTGGAGCAAGACCAAATAGGGGACGCTTTTGCGGGCCGTTTTCAGCCCCGCGTCCCGGGTGTGTCGCGCGAGGGGGCCTGCAAAGGCCCTCC
>CAYYNG010000197.1:0-4581 GCA_964472435.1 uncultured Hyphomonadaceae bacterium
CGCGTGGCGGGCGTACATGCGGTAGAGATCGCCGGCGAAAAGGGCGGCCTCGTCGCCCCCGGTTCCGGCACGCACCTCCAAGACGACATTCGCTTTGTCGTCTACGTCCCGCGGCAGAAGAAGGCGCTGCATCTCCTGCTCGAGCTCCGGTAACGCCGCTTTGAGCGCCTGCAGCTCGTCACGGGCGAGTTCGGCCATTTCCGGGTCGTCGCCCGACACCATCGCCTCGGCTTCAACGAGGCCCTCGCGCGCGGCCATCAGCTCGCGCGCCTTCTCAGCGATCGTTTTCAGCTCCGCATGCTCTTTCGACAAGGAGACGATTTCGCCGGGATCGGAGACCACGCCCATGCGCGCCTCCACCGCGTCGAACCTGTCGATCACCTGCTCCAAGCGGGTCAAGGGGACACTAGACATGCGCGCCGTTTAGACCGGTTTGAGGAGCGACGGAAGCGCCGTCGCACCACGCTCAGAGAAGGCCGAGTCCCGCGCGCAACACCATTGCGAAGATCACGAAACTGCTCAGCGCAAAGATCGCAAACCGCGCGGCGACGATGTTGACCGTGGCTTGGATCAAGGAATGAAGCACGCGAAGCCCGACATAGGCCCAGGCGAGCCCTGTCATCAAAGAATCGCCGCCGCCCGTGAACGCCACATAGAACATCAGCGCATAAAAAACGGTCGGCGCCTCATGCAGGTGGTTGTAGTTGTCAGCGATCGAACGAACGTTCGACGGAATCTTCTCCGCGAGGACAGAGCCCGGGTGGGCGGCGTCTTGGGGGTTGATGCCCGCCTTCTGCATGGCGGGAATACGGGTGGCGTACATCCATAGCCACATTACCATGGTCCATGCCACGAGCGCGAGCACGGGGGTTAGAAATTCTGAGTTCTCGATTGGCATCTCAGCCTTCCTCCTTGTAATTTCGCTGAAAACTAACGAGCGTCGCGACGCTGCGAAAGGGAGGAAATGATGGCGGGCCATGCAGCTGCGAGACTGGAAACCGTCGAGCGTTGGTTAGGCGGCCGATCCTTCGCCGAAGCCCGCGCTGCGTTCGATCGCGACGGCTATCTGATCGCAGAGCACGTTTTGACGGCGGACGCGATTGCAGCGCTGCGCGGGGCGCTTGCGCCCTATCTCGAACGCGACATTCGCGGGCGGAACGACTTCGAGGGCACGTCGTCCAATCGCGTTTATGCGATGCTCGCCAAATCGCCGCTGTTCGCCGATCTTGCCATCCATCCCCTCGCGCTCGCCTTCGCCGAGGCGGATCTTGGACCGAACTGCCTTCTGTCCGCCTGTTTGGCGATCAACTTGCACCCGGGGGAAACGGCGCAGGGTTGGCACTATGACGACAGTCACTATGGGTGGCGCCGGCCCCGGCCCAGCCTCGGGGTCAGCGCTTTCTGGGCCCTCGACGACCTCACCGATACCAACGGCGCCACGGAGATTTTGCCCGGCAGCCACCTTTGGGCCGAGGACGTCATCGAGGGGGCGGACGCGCTGGGCGACGTCTTGCGCGATCGACCGAGCGACTATGATCCGGCTGTCCGAGAGGATGCTGTCAAAGCCATCATGCCGGCCGGCTCGGTGATGCTGGCTAAAGGCACGTTATGGCACCGCGGCGGAGCCAACCGTTCGGCAGGCGAACGATTGATCATCACCCCGCAATACTGCCCCGCCTGGACCCGGACGCTTGAGAATATGGCGCTCGCCGTTCCGCCGGAGATCGCCCAGGCGCTGCCCCAACGGGCCCAAGAACTGCTGGGGTATTCGATCCATCCGCCCTTTATGGGTTATGTCGACGGCATGCACCCTAACCGCCTGCTGCGATAATCGCCCGTCGGTTCAGTCGACCGTCGCTGTCTGAAGAGAGGAGCGGCCGAACGCCCCGTCCATAAAGTCGAGGAAGGCGTCGATGTCCTCCTGTTGAACGCCGTGGGCGCCGGCGCGCATATGGAAGGCTAACTCGGCGTTGGGATTGAAGTCTCGCAACCCGTCCTGGTCCAAGCCGCGAACGCCGTAGAGTTCATAGATGCGATCGGCCGCCTCGGCGGCCCGATAGCTGGAGTTCGGATCGGACCACACATCGCGGCGACCATTGCCGAGAAGGACCGGCGTCGGCGCGATGAGGGCCAGAAGCTGGTGCTGATCCACCGGCAGCTCTTTGAGCCGGCCCGCATATTCGCCATAGGCCGGGTCGAACCAATGCGGGTAGCTGCGGAAGATGCGTTTTAATCCCTCGCCGACGGTCGAACGAGAAAGGGACGCCCCGCCAAAACCGGACTGGTGGGCGAGCACCGCCTCGATCCGGTTGTCCCACGCGCCGGCGACAAGCGCCACTTTGCCAAAGCGAGAGTGACCGTAAACCGCAGTTCTTTCGGGGTCGATGCGGTCGTCTTCGTCAAAATAGTCGATCGCCGCCGAAAAGGCGTACGCCCAAGCCGCCAGCGCGCTGGTCGGCACGGCGTCTCCGCCTGTCAAGCCGGCGAGCACCGCCCGCCCCTCCTCTTTTCGATCGGGAACGAATTCTGAAGAGTAGAAGCTTGCAAACGCATACCCGCGTTCGAGATACTGATCGACCGGCGCTACTGCGATGAACTCCCCTAGGATATAAGTGAAAATCCCAGGCACATTCGGCGGGCCGTCGCACAGACCGCCGTCGGGTGCGGTCAGCGGCGCGCCGTTGAAGGTAGCGCAATTGCTTGAGAACGTCTGGCCGATCACGATCGGGGCGGCGGTTGCGTTCGTGGAGGCGGGATAGGCGACGCCCATATGAAAGCTCCGCGCGCCCGGCCCTTCGCCGACCGTAATCTTCACCTCTTCCAAGACCCCGCGGCCAAGATAGTCGGGATCGACGATCCGGGGCTCGCCGAATGAGACGGGCAGGCCGGTCGGCCAGGGGCCGTAGACGTGATCGACGAACGCCGCCCGCGTCGGCTCGATTTGCGCTTGCCACTCATCGAGCGTGGCAGCCATGATCTCGGGCTTGGCGTCGGGCTTGTTATCGGTCTCCAAGCTCGCATAGTTCAAGGTCAGCATGGTGCAATTGCTTGCCACGAAGAGCGTGAAGGCGAGTGCGATGATCAACAAAACCGTTCGGACGATGTGCCAGGCGATCATGGGTTACCTATCCGGATTGGCGGTTGAGTGTTCGGTATTTAGCAGATTGGATCGGGATGTCCCGCCGGCTCACGGCAATGTGCATGCGGGAGACCCGAGGAGACGGCATGCGAGTAGCGCTTCTATGGATCATCGCGGCGGCGGCCGGCCTCGGCGCGGGCGCGGGCTCGGCGATATGGGCGGCGGGCCGCCTCGCCATCACCGGCCCAGACGCCATCAATGTGGCGGGCTGGCGTTCCGACTGGGCGATCGGCTCGGCGGCGGCGGATCCCCATACCCGGGCGCGGATCGCCCGGCATGGCCTCCTTGCGCTTGCCAAGGAGGAAGCCGTCTATTTCACCCGTGCGACCGACGAGGGGGGCGCGCGGTTGCGAGAGGGGTGCGACTATGAGCTTTCAGGGGTCCAGCAACCTGGCGAGTGGTGGTCGATTACGCTTTATGACGCTGAAAGCCGACTGCCGATCAACGACGACGACGCTTTGTCGATCGACGCGTCCCGGCAGACCGCCGAGGCTTGGCGCGTCCTAATTGCGCCGGAACGTCCCGACAGCGGCGCTTGGCTGTCGAGCCGTAACGCGGGTGCGTTCGACCTTACGCTCCGCATCTACCGGCCGGACGCGCGTTTAATCGCCGACCCCGTCGCCACCCTTCCGGCGCCGAGGGTCAGGCGCCTCGCCTGCCGGAAAGACACGGCATGATCCGCACTGTCGCCGCCCTGGCGCTCTTCGCGCTCGCAGCGGTCGTCGGCCATTGGACGGTGATCTCGGCTGCGCCGGGTTTCATTATGACGACGGCCATGGGTCGACTGGAAGAACAGGGCTTGCCGCTGCACGCGTTTGTGCTCGCCCCGCGGGCGACGCCGCAAAACCAAGTGATCGTCCGCCCGTCTCCCGATCTCGCCTACTCCCTCTGCCGCTTCGACCTATCAGACGGCCCGGTTTTGATCGAAGGTGAAGTGTGGACAGCCTACGCCTCGCTTTCCGTCTATGACGCGAAAACCGACAATGTGTTCGCAACGTCCCTCGACTCCGCCCGCGATGAACCCCGCGCCGTGATCGTAGCTATGCAGGGGCAGTCGGCCGGCGATCGCGCGGGCGAGCGTGCTATCGTCCGATTGACATCGCCGCAGGGTCTCGCACTGATCCGGCGGCTCGCGCCTTCCGACGCGTTATATGCGAGAGCCGCCATCGCCGCCGAAGGCGATCGCTGCTCGCCGCTTTAATCTGAAATAGCGCTGCGGACAGTCATTCTGCGGCTGGGGCCGCTGCGCCGGCCGCACGAAGCTCCGCCGCCTTACGCTCAACCTCGGCGACGATCTCGTCGACCATCTCGGCGTTTGAGACTTTGCGGCTCGCTTGTCCGGCATTGTACATCATGCCCGCCTCGCCGCCGCCGCCGGTAAAGCCCAAATCCGTCCTCGCCGCTTCGCCTGGACCGTTACCCACGCAGCCGATGATCGTCAA
>CAYYNG010000198.1:0-4577 GCA_964472435.1 uncultured Hyphomonadaceae bacterium
CGCTGCGCGGCGGAAACGAGCTTGTCTCCGGCAGGGCGACGATCTCCGGCGTCACCACGAACGGCTTTTCCACCGCGAGCGAAGCGAACGGCAACACGGAAAACGACGGCTTCGACAATCTGACGGTCTCGACCAAGGCGCGTTTCGCTCCCAACGACATTCTGAGTTTCGAGGGCGTCTTCCGCTACCAGGACAGCACGAGCGAGTTCGACGGGTTCAGCTTCGCCACGTTCCTACCTGAAGACGCCGACAATGTCGCCGATACCGAGGAGCTCGCCCTTGCCGGTTTCGCCTCCGCAAGCCTCTTTGAGGGGCTTTGGACCAACAGAGTATCGGTCGCCTATTCCCAGACCGAACAATTCAACACCGAAGAGGGCGTCGACACGTTCGATGCGATGGGCGATCGGATCTCCTACGAATATCAAGGCAAGGTGACGGCGATCCCGCTCGTCAGCGTGATCTACGGCGTTGAATACGAAGAGCAGGAATCGGACGTCGCGCTTGGTTTCGGCGGCAACGCCGAGCTTGATACGATCAGTGGCTACGGCCTTGTCCAGGCCAATCCGCTGCCGTGGATTACGTTAACCGCGGGGGTCCGCCACGACGAGACCGACGGCCTGGAAGGGGTGACCGAAACCGGCGATACGACGGCGAGCGGGTCAGCGGCGGTGGAAGTGCCCGGCACAGGGCTAATCCTTCGCGGCTCATACACGGAAGGCTTCCGAGCGCCGTCGGCGGGCGAGATTTCGCTGAACCCGGACCTTGAATCCGAGGTTAGCACCGGCTGGGACATCGGGCTGGAATACGCGCTCTTCGAGGGCCGCGCTCGGGTCCAGGCGACCTATTTCAACCAGGATATTGATGATCTGATCGGCTTCGACCCCGTGCTCTTCACTCCCGTAAACGTTGAAGAATTCGACACCCAAGGGGTCGAGGTCTCGGGCCGGTTCGCTATTTTCGAGAACCTCACGGCCACGGCCGCCTATACCTACACCGATGCGGTCAACGCGACCTCGACTCTCGCCGCCGCGCTGCAGCCTGAGCATCGGTTCAATTTAGAGCTCGAGTACCGTCCAATCGAACGATTGAGCCTGGGGGCCAATGTCCTATTCAACGGCGAGGAGGAGTTCTTCGGCGCCGAAGTTGAGAGCTTCACCCTCCTCAACTTGCGCGCCGCTTTCGCGCTAACCGAGGGGCTCGAACTCTTTGGCCGGATCGAGAACGTGACCGACGCACAGTATGAAGACAATCCGGGTTTCGGAACCGCGCCGATTTCGGGGTGCGGCGGGGTGCGTGCGAGGTTTTGATGCGCCGGCCGATCGACATCTCCAAGGCGGCGGCGGGCCTTTGGCTCGCCCTCGCCGCGGGCGTAGCCGCCTGCGGCGGTCCGGTTGCTTCGTCCCAAACCCCGCCGCCAGGGGATCGCCCGCAGCGGATCGTCAGCCTCGATTATTGCGCGGATCAGATTGTTCTTAAGCTTGCGGACCTGGATAAAATCCTCGCGTTCTCGCCCGATGCCTATGAGGATTTCTCCTTCTTCCGCGCCGCCGCGGCAGGCGCGCAGACGGTCCGCCCGGTGGCGGAGGACGTGCTCGTCCTGAAACCGGATCTTGTCGTCCGCGCCTATGGCGGCGGGCCGAACGCCGCGACGCTTTTCGAACGCGCAGGCGTTCCCGTACTTCAATTGGGTTGGGCGTCCAGCGTGAACGGCCGAGCCGAAGGTGCAATTCCACACGTTATTCAAGATGTCGCCGACGGACTTGGCCAATCCGAACGCGGCCGCGCGCTAGTCGACGACTATCTGGCGCGCCTCGCCGCGCTAGAGCGCCGCCCAGGAGATGAGACGGCGCTTTACACAACGCCCGCGGGGTACACGACCGGGCCCGGCTCGCTTATCCACGAGATGTTGGAGGCCGCAGGCCTCGCGAATTTCGAGACACAAGCCGGTTGGCGGCCGTTGTCTCTGGAACGGCTCGCTTATGAACAGCCCGACCTTGTCGCCGCTTCGTTTTTCGACGCGATCGGCCAGCAGAATTACACCTGGAGCGCCGCGCGGCACCCGGTCGCCCGAGCGCAACTCGCAAAGCCCGACACCGTGCCGTTGGAGGGCGCGTGGACCGCGTGCGGCGGCTGGTTCATCCTTGATGCGATCGAAGCGCTTGCGGCGGGCGGGGTTTCGCGGTGAGCAGGGCCCGCGCGCTGACGCCGGGGCTCACGCTCGCAAGCCTCCTCGCCGTCTTCGCCGCGTGCCTTATCGGTTCTACGCCGCTCCCGATCGACCGGGTCGTGGGGGCGTTCCTCGGCGGCGGCGAAGCCGGCGACGGGTTAGTGGTTTGGGCGATCCGCCTACCGCGGGCGCTCGCGGCGTTCCTCGTCGGCGCGGCCCTGGGGCTCAGCGGCGCGGCGTTACAAGGCCTCCTCCGAAACCCTCTCGCCGAACCGGGGGTGCTGGGGGTTTCAGCGACAGCGTCGCTCGCCGCGACGGTCTCGATCTATTATGGCCTCGCGGCCCTCAGCCCGTGGATTCTGCCGCTGACCGCGATCTTCGGCGCGCTCGCCGCAACCGGGCTTTTGGCGCTGGCGGCGACCTATACGCGGTCCGTCGTCACGCTCATCTTGATCGGCGTGGGCCTGTCGAGTTTCGCGGGCGCAGCCATGAGCCTTCTCTTAAACCTCGCGCCGAACCCGTTCTCGCTCTCCGACATGATCAATTGGATGCTGGGCTCTGTCGCAAATCGCGGTTTCGACGAGATCTGGCTCGCCGTCCCGTTTTTGGCGGCGGGGTCTGCGATCTTGCTCGCTACGGGCCGCGGGCTGTCGGCGCTCACCCTGGGAGAAGAGGCAGCCAGCGCCGTCGGTCTCAACCTCGTGCGGCAGCGCCTCGCCACCGTGCTCGGCGCCGGGCTTGCGACTGGCGCCTCGGTGGCCCTTGCCGGCGCCATCGGCTTCGTGGGCATCGTCGCACCGCACCTCGTCCGCCCGCTGGTGGGCCACGACCCGGCCCGATCGCTTATCCCTTCGGCGCTCCTCGCCGGCTTTATCCTAATCGTCGCCGATATCGGCGTGCGGACGATCCCAACCCAAGTCGAGCTCAAGCTCGGGGTGGTCGCCGCGCTGATCGGGGCGCCCGTCTTTGTTTGGATCGCCATTCGGAGGCGCGCCGTTCATGACTGAATTGGCTGCGAACGATCTGACATTGAGGGTGAAGGATGCGGCGCTCGTCAAGGCGGCGAGCTTTCGCCTCCGGCCCAGCGAATTTGTCGCGCTCCTTGGCCCGAACGGCGCCGGCAAGACAAGCCTCATCCGCGCAAGCCTCGGCCTCGCGCGTCCCTCGGCGGGGACCGCGACGCTCGACGGGCGCGAGACCGCCGCGCTCAGCCCCGCCGCGAGGGCGCGCCGCATCGCCTATCTGCCGCAGATCCGACCTCTGGCTTGGCCGAACACCGTGCGCGATGTCGTCGCCCTCGGCCGTTTCAGCTATGGCGCGGCTCCCGGCCGGCTGACGGGCGAGGATCGCACAGCGGTCGGGCGCGCGATCGAGGCCTGCGACCTTGGGCATCTCGCCCATCGCAGCGCAGACACCCTGTCCGGCGGCGAGCTCGCCCGCATGCACTGCGCCCGCGCCTTCGCAGCGGAGGCGCCTCTGCTCGTCGCCGACGAACCGATCGCCGCGCTCGATCCGCGCCACCAATTCCGGATTCTCGACCTCGTCGCGCGGTTCGTTGGGTCTGGCGGCGGGGCTTTGGTCGTCTTGCATGATGTCGGCTTGGCGGCGCGCTACGCCTCGCGTCTGATCTGGATGAAGGGCGGCCGCATCGTCGCCGATGGGCCGCCCGATCAAACCCTCACAGTCGACCGTTTGGAGGAGGTCTTTGGCGTGCAGGCGCAGCTTCAGGGCGCGCGTCTCGAAATCACGGGGCCCGCCTGAACGGCCGCCGCCGGCGATCGAGGGGCGGCCCCGCCGGCTTTAACCCCCTGCAGAGACAGCTTGGGCCGGCGCTTGGCGGGCGAGCGCGCACTCGGACCAGATCTCCGTCAGTGCGGCGACAAGCGTTTCGATATCCTTGTCGGAATGAACAGGCGACGGTGTGATGCGCAGCCGCTCGGTCCCCTTCGGCACGGTGGGGTAATTGATCGGTTGGACATAAATCCCATGCCGCTCGATCAGCCAGTCGCTAATGCGCTTGCATTTCACCGGATCGCCCACCATCACCGGTACGATGTGGCTGGGGTTCTCCAGCGTCGGAATACCGATCGCCCGCAGCTTGTCGCGCACTTTGCGCACCTGACGGCGCTGGCGCATCCGTTCCATATCGCTCGTCTTAAGATGCTTGACGCTGGCGAGCGCGCCAGCCGCCACCGCTGGGGGGAGCGCCGTTGTGAAGATAAATCCGGACGCGAAACTGCGGATGAAATCGCACAGCGCGGCCGATGCGGCGATGTAGCCGCCCATCACGCCATAGGCTTTGCCTAGGGTCCCTTCGATCACCGTCAGACGGTCCATTAATCCTTCGCGCTCAGCAACGCCGCCGCCGCGCGGGCCGTAGAGCCCCACCGCATGCACCTCGTCGAGATAG
>CAYYNG010000199.1:0-4577 GCA_964472435.1 uncultured Hyphomonadaceae bacterium
ACCCCCACCCAAACCCACCAAATATAAACCACTCCGATTTGGTGGTTTTGGTGGCCGATACGCTAACCCCTCGGGAAGCCTTGGAGCTTGTCTACAAGCTCAAGGAAGAGCGTAAAGGCGACTGAGTTAGATATCTTTTTTGATTAGTATGCGTTTTCTAACGCGCCTCGTTATCCTCTTCACCATGGATGAAACGCGCCCCCTCCGGCGCCCGATGAAAGGACTAACCCATGGCGAAAGCTGAGAAACCCGAAGGCAAATCGTTCCGTGAATGGAGCGCCGAGCTTGAACACCAAGGCCGCGACGTCGCACACAAAATCTGGCTGGCCGGCATCGGCGCCTATGGTCGGGCCTTCGTCGAAGCGCGCGAGAACATTGAGAAGCTGAACCACTCGACCAACGAACTTTTCGAAGATCTTGTCAAACGCGGCGAAGAGATCGAAGACGAGGTTCGCGAGCGGATCACGCAGAACGAAGCCATCTCGACCGCCAATGACCGCGTCAGCAAAGTCGTCGAATCGGCGACCAAGATTCAAGAGCGCCAGCGCGAGCGTTTCGAAGACCGAATGGACCGTATGCGCTCCGTGCTCGGCTTTAAAAGCGATAGCCAGCTGGACGAGTTGAGCGCAAAGATCGATGCGCTCGTGGCGGAGGTCGCAGAGCTGAAAGGCCAGCCGAAACCGAAACCGGCGACCCGCAAGGCGAAAGCGGCGCCAAGCGAAGAGTCCGTCGCCGAGCGGGTCGCTCGCTTGACCGACGCCGTCGCCCCAGCCGCCAAAGCGCCGGCGAAGAAGGCCCCGGCGCGCAAGGCCCCAGCGAAGAAAGCGGCTCCGAAAGCGAAGGCGTCTGCGACGACTGCAAAAGCCCCCGCCAAGAAAGCGCCCGCAAAAAAGGCCGCGCCATCCAAGCCGCGCGACATCAGCTAGGCCGACCTGTTCAGAAGGCGGCGGGGCTCTGCTCCGCCGCCGTTTCCGCATCCGAGACCACTCGATCGTAATACGCGAGCAGCCCCGACAGGACCGCTTCGCCCCTCCGGCCCATGTGCGGAACCAACTGGGCGATCACTTGGAGCACTGTGCGGTGCATAAGGGGTTGTGGAGCGGTCGCGCCGGCAAACACGGCATCTCGGCTGAGCCAAAACGTCAAAGTCGAGAGGATCTGCTCGACGATGAGCGCGCGCAAGCGCGGGTCGATTTCTATCCACCCCGCCGCCTCAAGGGACGACAGCGTATCTTCGATCGTGTCGCTCATCTCTCGGACGAGGGCCCGGAAGCGGGTCGCGAGATCGGGATAGCGAGCCAGAAGAACACTGAGATCGCGATAGAAGAAGCGAAAGTCATAGATCTCCTCCAACAGGATATAAGTGTAGACCCAATTGTCTTCGATGGACGCGATGCGACCGCGGGAGCCTCGTAGAATGAGAAACATTTCGTCTTCAAACCGGTCGAAAAGGGCCCTTATGATCGCGTCCTTGCCTTTGAAATGATAATAGAGATTGCCGGGGCTGATATCGATCGCGTTCGCGATGTCGACCGCCGTTTGGCTGGCCTCGCCCTCTTCGTTGAAGAGCGTGAGACTGATGTCCAGGATCCGGTCTTTGGTGTTCATAACCGCCGGTCTTTGGGGCGCGCTCCGCACAACGAATGCATGTTTGACACTGTTTTCTCTATATGAAACGACTTTGGCTAAGGGAATTTTCGCAAAAGACCGATCATAATCGGCGATCCCTTGAATGTGGAGATGGGCGGGAGGAGATCGGGCATGGCCCAGGACCAAGATGAAATCGCCGCGCAGGCGGCCGAGACGACGGTGGCTCTCAATCCTCTTGTCGGCGTGAACCGGCAGGAGCTGGTGGGCGCAGTGGCGATGCTCTTGCGGCGCACGGCGACGTCGCCGGTCGCGACGGCGAAGCTTGCGGGCAAAATGACCCGCGAGGGCTATAAGATCGCTCGCGGCCGCTCCGAGATCCAACCCGATCCGAAAGATCGCCGGTTCAAAGATCCAGCCTGGCAACACAATCCCTTCTATAAGCGCGGCGTGCAGACCTATCTCGCCATGCAGGACGGCCTGCACGAATGGGTGGGCGATCTGAAGCTCAGCGAAATGGAGCACGCCCGGGCCCAATTCGTCATGGGCATGATCGTAGACGCGCTGTCTCCGACCAACACCTTGCTCGGCAATCCCGCCGCCAGAAAGCGCGCGATCGATTCCGGCGGCCTGTCGCTCATGAAGGGGCTAAAGAACGCCTATGATGATCTGATCCATAATGGCGGCATGCCGGCCCAGGTCGACAAACGCCCGTTCAAGTCGGTGAGAACCTGGCGACGACGCCCGGCCAAGTGGTCTGGCAGAACGAAATTCTGGAGCTCATCCAGTACAACCCGGTAACGCCCGAAGTCTATGAGACGCCGTTCCTGTCGATCCCGCCGCAGATCAATAAGTTCTACGCCAGCGACCTGACGCCATTCACGAGCGTCGTCCTCTATCTCCTCTCCCAGGGCATGCAGGTCTTCATCGTCAGCTGGCGCAACCCGACGAAAGAACACCGCCACTGGGGCCTTCAGGATTATGTCGACAGCTTGATCCAAGCCAGCGAAGCGATCCGCTGCATCACCGGCGCTGAGAAGATCAACGTCTCCGGGGCCTGCTCGGGCGGGATCACCACCGCCACATTCGCGAGCACGCTGGCGGCGGCCGGCGACGACCGGATCAATACCCTCACCTTCCAGGTCTGCGTGCTCGACCCTCAGCCCGGCGACAGCGAACTTGGCCAGATGGTCTCGCCGCGGAGCATCGAGATCGCGCGCCGCTATTCGCGCCGGAAGGGGATCCTCGACGGCGACTCCCTCGCCCGCATGTTCGCGTGGATGCGGCCGAACGATCTGGTCTGGAACTATGTCGTCAACAACTACTTGCTCGGCGAGGATCCTCCGCCCTACGACGTGCTCTTCTGGAACAACGACACGACCAATCTGCCGGCGCAGCTGCATTCGGACTATCTCGACATCGGCCTCTCCGATCCCTTCGCACGGCCGGGCGAGGTCGAGGTGGCGGGGCATCTGCTCGATATGACGAAGATCGGCGTCGACACCTTCATCACCGCCGGGTTGACCGACCACATCACCCCCTGGAGGGCATGCTATCGGACGAGCCAGCTCCTTGGCGACGCGGACGTTGAATTCGTCCTGTCTTCCAGCGGACATTTGCAGTCGCTGATCAACCCGCCCGGCAATCCGAAAGCCAAGTATTTCCACAAAGCATCCGATGTCCTGCCCCGGGATCCCGAGGCGTGGGTCCAAGGCGCGAGCAAGACGGAGGGCTCCTGGTGGCCGCGCTGGGCGGCCTGGCTCCAGGCGCGGTCGGGCCCCACGAAACCGGCGCCGCAAGCGCCGGGTAACGAAGACTTTCCAGCGATCCGGCCTGCACCGGGCGCATATGTACACGATTAAGCGGCCGTCACCCGATCCGTCGGCCGCGCTAGAGGAGGTCAAACATGACCAACCCGCTCCCGCGGCCGGCCATCACCCATGAACGCATAGGCGGCTGGACGCTGCGCACAGCCCATTGGCGGCCCGCGGAACCTTCGACAAAGCGTCCCTTGCTGTTTTTCAACGGCATCGGGGCCAATATCGAGCTTGCGTTCGGCCTCGGCGAACACATTCGCGACCGCGAGATCCTGACCTTCGACGTGCCCGGCGTCGGCGGGTCGCCCCCGGCCGCCCTGCCCTACCGTCCCTGGCAATTGGCCCGGGCCGCGGCGAAACTCTCCGAACGGTTCGGCTTCGACGACCTCGACGTTATGGGCGTCTCCTGGGGCGGGGCCATGGCCCAGCAATTCGCGTTTCAGTACCGCAACCGGGTGAAGCGCGTCATCCTGGCGGCGACGTCCGCCGGCTCGACCATGGTGCCGGGAAAAGCGTCCGCCATCAGCAAGATGCGGGATCCCCGGCGCTATGCCGACCCCGACTACATGGTTCGAAACTTTCAGATCCTTTACGGCGACGAGGCCACCGTTGAAGGCGCGGCGGCCCACACCAATGCGCTGCAATCGCCCCATCCGCGGGGCTACGCCTACCAGCTTCTCTGCATGCTGGGCTGGTCCAGCTTGCCGTTCCTCCGCTTGATGCGCCAACCAACCTTGGTGATGGCCGGCGACCGTGACACGCTCGTTCCGATGGCGAACGCGCGCATCCTTAACTTCATGCTGCCAAACGGCCGGCTTCACGTCGTGGAGGATGGCGGCCACCTCTTTCTCGTCACGAAGGCGAGCGAGGTCTTGCCCGCGATTACCGATTTCCTTGATGAGATCCACGTCGAGCACACCGCGTTTGATGACTTACCGGCCGCCGATCCCGCCTGATCGGCCCCGCCGACGGTTTCCTATAGAAGAGCCGCCCTGCATGGAGGCGGCTTTTTTATTTGGACGCCTCTATCATGATCAATTAAATTTCATCGATTTGAAGATGTCGCGGTCGAATATTCGGATCTGTTTAACTCTAACCTTCGAAGAGTCATATCGAAAATTCTCTTATTAATTGTATATATAGCTTTTTCTGCAATAGGTTGCGCACTGGGTG
>CAYYNG010000200.1:0-4570 GCA_964472435.1 uncultured Hyphomonadaceae bacterium
CAACGGCCAGAAGGTTTGGACCTCGGACGCGAACCACGCCGATTGGATCTTCTGCCTCGTCCGCACGGATACGAGCGTAAAGCACGAGGGCATCAGTTTCATCCTCTTCGACATGGCGAGCGAGGGGGTCGAAACCCGGCCGATTAAACTGATCTCCGGTTCGTCGCCCTTCTGCGAGACGTTTTTCAACGATGTGAAAGTGCCCAAGGATCAGTTGGTGGGCGAGGTGAACGGCGGTTGGCCGATCGCCAAGCGCCTTCTCCAATTCGAGCGCTCGTCGATCTCCGCGGGCGGGTTCGGCGCCGCCGGCGGCGGCTCGCGCGCGCTCCACGAGGTCGCCAAAGCCTATGTCGGCGAGACCGACGGCGGGGCGCTGGCCGATGGCGATTTGCGATCCCGCATCGCGAAACACATGATGTACGACAAGGCGTTCGGGCTCACCATGCGGCGGTCGACCGAGGAGGCGAAGGCCGGCCAAGAGGTCGGCCACACCGCGTCGATCGCGAAATACTCGGCTGCGAAGCTCAATCAAGAGAAGTGCGAGCTGATGGTCGAAGCTTTCGGCGCCCATGGCCTTGGCTGGGAGGGCGAGGGCTTCGACAAGCAAGGCCTTGGCGCCACCCGGGCGATGCTTCGCTCGAAAGGCAACTCGATCGAGGGCGGCACGTCCGAGGTGAACCTCAATGTCATCGCCAAGCGCGTCCTGGGGCTGCGCGAGCACCAATAGGTGACCGCCCCGCGCCTGCAATTCCTGTTCGAGCTCGCGTCCACCTATTCCTACCCCGCCGCCATGCGGATCGAGCTCGAGGCGGCGGTGCGGCGCGTCGAGATCGTCTGGGTTCCGTTCCTTCTCGGCCCCATCGCCAAGGCCCAGCTCGGCGTAACCGACAGCATCTTCAACCAGATGCCGCTCAAAGGCCGCTATATGTGGCGGGACGTGGAACGGATCTGCAACAAGCTCGGCTTGCCATTCAGAAAGCCCGACGTGTTTCCGCAAAACGGGTTGCGCGCCGCCCGCATTGCGGTGGCGCTTCTTGAACGGGATCAGATCGCCGCGATCCGCTTCATCCAATCGATTTATCTTGCGAATTTTCAGGACGGCCTTTCGATTTCGGACACGGCCGTGTTGGAGCGCTTGATCACCGAGACCGGCCTCGACGCCGACGCGGTCCTCGACGCCGCCGCAGGGCCGGAGGCCAAGGCGAAGCTCCGCGCCAACACGGACGCGGCCGTCGCCCGCCACGTCTTCGGCGCGCCGACCTTCATCGCGCCGGACGGCGAGCTTTTCTGGGGCAATGACCGGTTAGAGGACGCCCTCGACTGGACCTTGGCCGCCGCCGGGGCGTAACAAGCAAGAAAAACGCGATGAGGAAACGCCGTCCATGACCTTCGTGCTCACCGACGACCAACAGATGTTGCGCGACACCGCTCTCGCCTTCACGCGGGACGAACTGCCGGTCAGCCATCTCCGCAGCTTGCGCGACAGCGGGGCCAATGGCCGCGATCCGGAAGTGCGCGCGAAATTGGCCGAGCTCGGCTTTTTCGGCGTCATCATTCCAGACGAGCCGGGCGGGGAGCATTTCGGTTTGATGGGGCTCGGCCAGGTGCTCGAGGCCCAGGGACGGACCTTGGCGGCGACCCCCCTGCTTCAAACGGCCTTGATCGCGGCCTCGGCCCTGCAGATCGGCGGCTCGGAGGCCCAACGCGCCGAATGGCTGCCCAAGATCGCCGCCGGCGAGGCGACCTTCGCGCTCGCCCTGGACGAGGGCCCCCACCACGCGCCCACCAAGATCGCCACGACTGCAGTGAAGGAAGGCGATGGGTTCCGCCTCGCCGGCGCCAAGACCTTCGCGCCCGACGCCCACCACGCCGACATGCTGATCGTCGCCGCCCGCACCTCCGGCGCGCCCGGCGACGCGGCCGGCCTTAGTCTGTTCCTCGCGCCCGCCGATGCGGACGGGGTCGTCGTCTCCCCCCTCAACACCGTCGACGCCCACGGCGCAGCGCATATCACATTGGACAATGTCTCGGTTTCCGCCGGCGCCCTTCTCGGCCCCCTCGGCGGCGGATGGGAGATCCTTGAGCCGGTATTGGACCGCGCGCGCATCGGCCTCGCCGCCGAGATGCTGGGCCTTGCCAGCGCCGCCTTTGAGATGACCCTCGACTATCTTCAAACGCGCAAGCAATTCGGACAGTTGATCGGCTCGTTCCAGGCGCTGCAGCACCGGGCCGCGATCATGTTCACTGAGCTCGAACTGACCCGCTCGGCGGTGACCGCGGCCCTGAGCGCCGTCGACGAGAACCGCAACGACATCGCCGAGCTCGCCAGCCTTGCCAAGGCGAAAGCCGGCGAGCTCGTTCACCTCGTCACCAACGAGACCGTCCAGATGCATGGCGGCATCGGCATGACCGACGACCACGATGCGGGCCTTTACCTCAAGCGCGCCCGGGTTCAGGAAGCGCTCTATGGCGGCGAGAGCTTCCATCGCGACCGGTTCGCCCGGCTCAATGGCTTTTAAGGCTTCGCGGGCCGCAGCGCTCGCCGAGCCGGGCGAGGAATCGCCGCGGGGTCACGATTGAGCGTGACCAAGGTCAACCTCTTCGACCGGGCCTATCGCCGAAATCCGCAACCGGTTCTCGACCGGATCGTCGCCGACGGCCCGTTCCATGAGTCCCGGCTGCCGCTGATCGGAAACGTCCTGTTCGTCACGCGCTACAAGGCGGTGACGGAGTTTCTCAAGGACGCCGACCGGTTCGTGCTGGACGGGCGCAATGCGGGCCTTTCCTCGCAATTCGGCATCGCGTTCCTGCCGAAAACGCTGCGCTTGCTCGGCCAGAACATGCTCACCATGGACGATCCGGACCATCGCCGGCAGCGGAAGTTGGCGGATGCGCCGTTTCGAACGGTCGCCATCGAGGCGCTGCAGCCCGGCATCGCGCGGATTGCGGACGGGCTGCTCGACGAGATGGCCGCGCGGCGAGAGACGGATCTCGTCGCGGGGTTCTGCCGGCCGTTTCCCTTGCTCGTCATTTGCGAACTCTTGGGTCTGCCCGAGGCGGATCGGCCCCGGTTCACCCAATGGATGTCGGCCTTTGCCCGGGCGGGCTTTCCAAGCGCCGTTTTCACCCTCTTGCCGTCGATCCGCCGGATCGCCGCATATCTCAGAGCCGAAGCGGCCGCCGCGCGCGCCGACGGCCGCCCCGGTCTGATAACCGCGCTCGCCCGAGCCGAAGCCGACGGGGATCGGCTCTCGGAGGACGAACTCGTCGCCCTCCTCTTTCTTCTGTTCGTCGCCGGTCATGAAACGACGACGCACCTGATCTCCGGCGCGGTTCTCGCCCTGCTCGAACACCCGGCGGCGCTCGCCGCGCTTCGGGCCGATTGGTCGCTCGCGCCGGCCGCTGTGGAGGAGGCGCTGCGGTTTCTAAGCCCCGTGCAGATGACCAAGCCGCGATACGCGCGCGCCGATACGATGTTTCATGGCCGGGCGCTCAGGCGGGGCGACCGGCTGATCGCCCACCTCGCCGCGGCGAATATGGATCCGGAGGCGTTTCCCGATCCGGCCCGGTTCGACATTCAGCGGCCGAAGCCGCGCCATGTCGCGTTCGGCGGCGGGCCGCATCTGTGCCTGGGGGTGCATCTGGCCCGGGCCGAAGCGCGGATCGGGCTGGAGCGGCTGTTCACCCGATGGCCGAGCATGGCTTTGGCGGTGGAGCGCGACGCGCTTCGCTGGACCAAGCATCCCGGCATTCGGGGGCTGCGGGCGCTGCCCCTGCGCCCTGGACCTGATTGACGCCGGCGGTTCCCTCGCTAGCGTGGCGAGCGATGGGGCGAGGGGAGATCGCATGGTTAGAAACCTTTTATTTTTCCTCGTGCTCGCGGCGTTCGCCGGCGCGGTGTGGGGCGCGCGGTCCATCGCCTGGCTTTACGCGCTCGCCGCTCCCCTCGGGGCGCTTTCCCTGGTGGGGCTCTACGATCTTCTCCAGAGCCGACACGCGCTTTGGCGGAACTTTCCCATTCTCGGCCGGGTTCGCTGGATCGGCGAGGCGCTGCGACCCTTCTTCCGGTCCTATATGGTCGAAAGCGAAACCGAGGGCCGGCCCTTCAACCACGAAGAGCGGGCGATGGCGTATCGCCGCGCGAAGAACGTCTCCTCGGTCGAGCCGTTCGGCAGCCATATCGACATCGACCGCCCGGCCTATGAGTGGCTGTCCCATTCCATGGCCGCGCGCGCGCCGGTGGAGGCGGATCCGCGGGTGCGGGTCGGCGCGCCCGGCACGGCGCGGCCCTATTCGGCCAGCGTCCTGAACATTTCGGCGATGAGCTTCGGCTCCCTCGGCGCCCGCGCGATCGAAGCGCTGAACCGCGGCGCGGCGCAAGGCGGTTTCTACCACGACACCGGCGAGGGCGGGATCTCGCGATATCACAGGATCGGCGGCGGAGACCTCGTTTGGGAGCTTGGCTCGGGGTATTTCGGCTGCCGTAACAGGGACGGCGGCTTCGACCCCGTGCAATTCCAAGAGCGCGCGGCCGACGATCAGGTCAAAATGATCGAGATCAAGCTCAGCC
>CAYYNG010000201.1:0-4562 GCA_964472435.1 uncultured Hyphomonadaceae bacterium
TCACCATCAACCTTTACTTCGCTGAGACATTCGCAACCGCGAATCGGAGCTTTGACGCAACGGTTGAAGGCGCGACACCGGCGGTGTTCGACGAAATCCAACCCGGCGCCGTCCCAGGCAGCTTCGTGGTCTCGGCATCCGTAACGCTGACCGACGACACGCTGAACCTCGGCTTCGTCCAAGGCGCCAACAACAATCCGATTATCAACGGCATCGAAATCGTAGCCGGCGGAGACGGCGGCGACACCCCCGTGGAGCCACCTGCGGACACCACCGACCCGACCGAAGCGCTCGCAATCCTCGGCGTTGACGACGGATCGTTCGATGGAACCGTCCAGGGCGTCGCGGTCGACAATGTCAATAATGGCGGGTCGAACGGCTCCGTGCAGCTGGCCATCACGCCCAACAATGGCACAGTCGACAGCTCGAATTTCGGCAGCGGCTCATTCCTGCTCACGAATACGGGCGACAAGGATATCGCAGCGGTCCTCATCGACGTGACCGGAGCGACCTTCCCCGACTCTGTGTTCGACATCGACGGCACTGCGGGCGACCTCACCAATGCGATCTTTGAGATCGACAGCGACGGCGGCACGGGCGGGTTCTTCGTGGGCGCCAATGACGTCCCGGGCGATCCGTTCGACAATCTCTTCTTCCAAGGCCCAGATCCGCTTCCGAACAATACCGGTGTCGGCAATAATGGCGGTGCGGGCGGCCTCAGCGGCGGCAATCGCGGCCTCCTGATCCGCTTCGACGGCTCGGCCGAGGGCGGCGGCTTCAATGGCGGAGAGACGGTCACTTTCTCGGGCGATATGGATCCGAATTCGGTCGCAGGGTTCCCGGCGGGCGCCATTAACGGCGGCGACAACACCATTCCGCCGGGCTTCGACTCCGGCGGCATCTCAGGGGCGGAGCTGATCGGCGCGAAGATCACGGCTTTGTTCGCCGATGGTACAGTGGCGACGGGGTACCTGGGCAGCGATGGCAGCCAAGCCGGCGCCATCGGCGAAGCGGTCCAGGGCGGCGGCCAGCCGTCGGTTGAGCTTTCCGTCGACACGGGCGCGGGCGTCTTCGCCTCGAACGGGGACACGACCGGGACTTATGGCGGCGACGTGCCTGTGATCACGCTGTCGGGACCGCCGAACCAAACGGTGCGCGTGGTCCTGCAGAAGGGCCTGCAGTCGGTCGGGCCCAACGCAGGAAGCCCTGGCAACCCGGCGGTCGAGCAGCTGGTCGAAGCGCGGCTCGCCGCGACTCACCCCGACTTCCCGGTGAACAACGCGTTCGACGTCCAAACCTTCGATATTGGTCTCGATGGCAGCGGCTCGGCGACGCTACCGGCGAACGCGTTCGATTACGTCAACGTCACCAGCGGCGCGGCGTTCGAATTCGACGGCGACGACACGTCGCCGATCGTGTTGACCGCGGCGGTGATCAACAGCTCGGCGGACGATGCACCGCTCGGCGAGGTCAGCGCACCTGTCTTCCTCCAAAGCAACGGCACACCAGTCGACCAGAGCGGAACGATACCGGATGAACCGCCAGCGGATCTCCCCGACCCGATCGACGGCGCGTTCCTCGGCGAAGGGTCGGGCGGCGGCTTCCGCTACAAGATCCAAATCGAGGATCTCAACGGCGAGGGCGTCGCCGAGAACCGGCTTGGGTCCAATGACGCGTTCACGTTCGTCGCCTCCGGCGCGCCGAACGACAATGCGAACAACGAACAGGGCGAAGGCTTCTTCATCTTCACGGGCGACAACCAGGACGCCGTCGCGCAGGTGGAAGATCTCGGCTTTACGACCAATAACTCGATCCAAAACGCGCCGGGCACGCGGGGCGGCGACAACCTTCTCACCTACAGGATCTTCGTTCCCGAGAGCCAGGTTGGGCAAGAGTTCTCGTTCCGCTTCCGGTTCGGCCGGCCGGATGAGAACTTCGGCAATGAAGACCGCGCCGGTCAGCCGGCCTTGCTGACCGGCCCGATTGGCAACCAGACGGTCGTCGAAGAAGGCGGGCTCGAGTTCGACCAGCAGAACGACATTCGGTTCAACATCGTCTCCGAAGCAGATCCGACGGTGACGCTCGAAGATCTGCTTGAGGATGGCGCGGACGGCGACTTCAGCGGCGGCTTCGCCAGAGTGGTCGGCGGGACGACGAACAGCAACTTCACCAATGCCGGCGGCAATATCGTCGAAAGCCCTGGCGGCGCCGACGTCTTGGTGTTCGAGGAAGCCGGCTTCTACGACTTCGTCATCCAAGGCCGCAGCGTCGGATTGCAGATCGACTTCTTCGAACTGTTCCGCACCGGCTCGAACCCTGGGGCGAACGCCTCGAACTCGAGCTTCGTGCCGGTCGAGGATATCCCGATGGAGGGTCCAATCGACGATCCGATGGATCCTGTCGATCCGCCGGCTGCTGGCGACGATTTCCTTCAGATCGCAGTGGTCGCGGGCGGCCAAACCATCGACGGCGATCTCCAGGACAGCGACGTCCTGGACCTCGACGGCGTGGGCGGATCGGTGCTCTTCACCGGACAGTTCCCAGGTGATGCCGATCTCGGCTCGGTGGTGTTCACGCTGACCGAAGACGGCGGCGGAACGATCGCCACCTCGACCGAGAACCTGCCGCCCTTCGACCTGCCGGGCGTGGCGGCGAGCGATCTAACGGCCGGCGACTACACGCTGTCCTATACGCTCTTCGAAGGTGAAGCCGGGGCCGGCGCTGCGCTGTCGTCCGATGCGATTTCCTTCACGGTCGCCGCAAGCGGCGGCGACGATCCTGTCGATCCGCCGATCGGCGGCGGCGGCGATGTCAGCTTCACGGCGGCGACGGCCGGCGCGGCCGACGATATCGAACTGGGCGGCTCAAGCCTCACCAGCTCTGATCTCGAGCTTGGTCCCCTCGATGTCGTGGTGCGCCTGACGGTTCCCGACAGCGTGTCGGATCTCTCGGTGGTCACCTCTGCAAACCTCAATTGGGTGGCTGAGGACGGACGAACGACGGCCGCGACCGAGCTGACGGTCCAAGTGGCCGACTCCCTCGAAAGCCTTGCTTTCACGGCGGTGCCGGGCGATCTTCTGCCCGGTTCCGAAACGGCCGTGATCACGGAGGCGACCACGGCGGGGGAAACCCTCTCCGACATCGTCGACATTGCCGATCTCCTAAACGACCTGGTCGCCTCGCAAGGCCCGATCGAAGGCGGAGACACGATCAACCTGCTGCTCACCGCCACAGGCCAGCGCCGCGACATTGAGCAAGCGTCAATCACTCTGGACATTGAGGGCGAGAGCGGCGGCGCGGCGGCGACAAGCTTTGCGGCCTTCGACTTCTCTGGTCTCAGCGATCTCAACATCACGGCGAACCCCGCTGAGATCGACGACGGCGCGGCGGCGCTGGAGACGTGGATGGAGAGCGATCAGATCGATCTCGGCGGCGCCGTTGACGGTTCGGGATCGACGAACGGTCTTGAACTTGCAGAGGGTATGACGCCGATGAAAGCTGCGGAAACAGTGCAGACGACCGAACTGCCCTCGGATATGGAAATGTTCGTGTTCGAGAACTTCGACAGCTGGCAAGTTCCGATCGGCTAGGGGCTGCGACTGGGGAACAACCGAATGACATCTGCGGGCCGCGGCGGGACCTCGCCGAGCAAAGCGATCGCCGCGTCCCGCAGAACCCTTTGGGGGCTCGGCGTCTTCAGCTTTTTCATCAACCTGCTGATGCTGGCGGGCCCCCTTTACATGCTCCAGGTCTACGACCGAGTGTTGGGGAGCGGGCCGGTGCCGACTTTGGTCGCTCTCACGGTGCTCGTATCGGGCCTCTACCTTACGCTCGGCGTTCTCGATTGGGTGCGGCAAAGCCTTTTCTCAGTGGTCGGCTCGCAGCTCGAAGACCGACTTGCGGACGATGTTTTGTCCGCGGGTCTCGATCGCAGCCTTCGAGAGCCCGGCGACGGCGCCGATCGACCGCTGCAGGATCTCAGAACGGTCCGCCGGTTCTTCTCAAGCCCCGCCCTGCCCGCGCTGTTCGACGCGCCATGGTCGCCGATGTTTTTTCTCGCCCTGTTCCTCCTTCACTGGGCCTTCGGGCTTTGGGCGGTGTTCGGCGGGCTGACCCTCGCCGCTTTGGCCTTGATCAACCAATTCACAACCCGCAGACGTTTGACGGAGGCGGAGGAGAAGGAGTGGGTCGCGCAACTGCGCGCGCGGGAGATGAACCGCAACGTGGAGGTGATGGCGGCCATGGGCATGCAGGCCCCGCTTCAGGCGCGCTGGCGGTCAGAACTCGACGCGGCCGATCAGGCGTCGACTTCGTCTTCCGGCGCGCTGAGCGGCTTCACCGCCGGAACCAAGGCGTTCCGTCTCTTTCTGCAGTCAGCGATCCTCGGTCTCGGCGCATGGCTCGCGATCACGGGAGCCTCGACCCCCGGCGCGATGATCGCGGCGTCGATCCTCATGGGCCGGGCGATCGCGCCCATTGAACAGCTCGTGGGCCAGTGGCGCGGGGTCACCGGCGCGCGGCGCGCTTGGTCGGCGCTCAAGGAAAGCGTCGCCGCCACGTCT
>CAYYNG010000202.1:0-4548 GCA_964472435.1 uncultured Hyphomonadaceae bacterium
AGGATGTATTCCTGGATCGCGGCGCGGATCCACCACATGGCATAGGTGGCCAGCCGGAAGCCTTTGTCGGGGTCGAATTTCTTCACCGCCTGCATCAGGCCGACATTGCCTTCCGAGATCACCTCGGCCACCGGCAGACCATAGCCGCGATAGCCCATGGCGATCTTGGCAACGAGCCTGAGGTGGGACGTCACCATTTTCTCCGCCGCTTCGGTGTCTTGTTCCTCCCGCCAGCGCCGGGCGAGCATGAACTCCTCACCCTTCTCAAGCATTGGGAACTTGCGAATCTCCGACAAGTAGCGCGAAAGGCCCTGTTCGGGGCTAAGGGTGGTCGCTGGCAGCGTCATCGTGTTGTCTCCCTTGCCGTCGCGCGCTTCTTGGTTGATCGAGGCGCGTTCGTCACCACCAAAACTAGCCGATTTCCGCGGCTACGTCGCGTTGGTTCCCTCCGATAGGACCTATCCCTCGCCGACATAAATGGTGGCGGAGCGCGCATTTGAGAAGAGCGATGAGCGTTTCAGGGGTACGACCCCGGCGCTGTTCGTCGGAATGCGCCGGGGCCGACCGTCCCCGGCGCCCGCGATTTCGTCCCCTGCAGCAGCGTTGTACTGCGGCTCCCGTGTTGTCCTCCGATCACCCGCCCGAATCAATCGAGCGGCGAGCGGGGGGTGTGGCCCTTTCGCCAATCAATGGGAAAAACCGCGTCAAAGGCGTTCACGAAGCGCGAGTGTTACGGTATCTCAAACCTTGCGTTTGTTCGAGCGCAGCCGTCGGGGCGTGCGGTTTGAGTAAAACAAAGCGGCATATCGGAGGATGTCTCCTCACGGCGATCGGATGCGGGCTTCTCGGCCCGTTGGGATCCTATGGCGAGCTCGAATTGGCGGCTCGGCTAGCCTATTGGGCCTTGGGGGTTTCGTTCCACTGGGCCGGGGGCCTTTTGATTTTCGACCTTCTTACCCGGTATGCCGGCGCGCGAGACTGGTCCCCCGAATGGTTGGTCGCCCTCGCCATTGCGGCCTTGTTGACGGCGCCCGGCGTCGCCGTGGTGCTCCTTCTGCAGCAAGTGTTCGGCCATGATCCGACGATGCTCCCCGTCTGGGGGCTCGCCTTGGCGGTGTTCGGCATGTCGTTTGTCGGCGCCCTCATCGCTTATTTGCTGATCGAGCGTCCAACTTGGCGGGCGGACAAAGCCGGGGCGCCGTCGCCTGCCACCGGGTTCCGCCACCGCTTGGGGCCGGAGCATGCGGACGCGGACCTTCTCTATCTTCAGGCGCAGGACCATTACATCCGCGCCGTCACCTCGGCGGGGTCTGCTATGATTTTAATGCGATTGCGGGACGCCGTCGCCGAGCTGTCGGATCAAGACGGCATGCAGGTCCATCGCTCCTTCTGGGTGGCCTATTCGGCCATATCCGAGTTTCGACGGAACGAGGGCCGCGCCGTCCTCGCGCTTGAGAACGGCGATGAGGTTCCGGTGGGCCGGACGTTCCTCGCCGCCCTCGCCGATCGCGGGTTCAGTCCTGAACGGAGGCCCGGGGCATCGCCCGCAAAGCGTCTCGCAAGGCGCTGAAATCCTCCGGCGGCGCCGCTTCAAAGCGTAGCGCGCCGCCGGCCACGGGATGGTCGAAGCCCAGAACGGCCGCATGCAGCGCTTGCCTTTGAAATCGGCGCGCCGTTTGGGTCGCGTGGTCGAAAGCAGGTCCCGACCCGAAGGCCTTCACACCGCGGTGACGCGCATAAAGCGGATCGCCGATCAAGGGCGCGCCCTGGTGCGCCATGTGCACCCGGATCTGGTGGGTCCGCCCCGTTTCGAGCCGGCATTCCAACAGTGCGGCGGCTGGCAAGCCCGAGCCCTTGTCGAGCGTTCCGAAGGTCTCGACCGCCCGGTAGCGGGTGACGGCGCGCTTGCCGCCGCCGCCCCGCGCCACAGCCATCTTCTTACGGTCCGTCGTCGAGCGGGCGATCGGCGCGTCGATGGCTCCGGCCAGAGGGCGCGGGGCCCCGCGGCAGATGGCGAGATAGGCGCGCTCAATGGCGTGGACTTGAAAGGTGTCGACGAGCCTGACATGCGCCGCCTCGGATTTCGCCGCCACCATCACGCCCGTCGTGTCCTTATCAAGGCGGTGCACGATGCCCGGGCGGGCGACCCCGCCAATGCCGGAAAGGCCGCCTGCGCAATGGTGCAGCAGCGCGTTCACCAGCGTGCCGGACCAGGCCCCGGGGGCGGGGTGAACCGCCATGCCCGCGGGCTTGTTGACCACGATCAGGTGCGCGTCTTCGTAGAGAACGTCGAGCGCGATCGCCTCCGGCTCCGGCGCGGCGGGCTCGGGGTCAGGCATAGCGAGCGCATATTCCGCGCCGGCGCGGATCTTCGCCCGCGGGTCGGGCTCCAGCGCGCCGTCCACCGTCAACGCGCCCTGCTCGACCAGCGCCTTGGCGCGTGAGCGCGAGAGGGCGGCGAACCGATCGGACAACCATTTATCGAGCCGTGCGCCCGCGTCGTCCGGTTCGGCGATCGCCCTAAGCTCATCCATGGGCTCTCCTAGCACTTGATGGCCGCTCGCGTCACGGAGCTGAGACAAACTGGTGCTATCGGCCGACTCTTGATGGGAGAGGTTGAATGTCCAAATTCACACGACGCAGCGCGCTCGGCTTGGCCGGGGGCGTGGTTGGATTGGCGGCATGCGCCGAACGCGCGGCGGACGTTGTCGCCGCCGAAATCGCTCAAGCGCCCGCCTATGATGGCGAGGTTCGGTTCGACCACGGCGTGGCGTCCGGCGACCCGCTGCCCGACCGCGTCGTCCTCTGGACCCGGGTCACCCCGGCCCGCGGCGGCTCCGGGCCTGTGCCGGTGCAGTATCTTGTCTATGAGGGCGCGGACCGCGGCGAGATCGCAGCGAGCGGCGTCGCCACGACGGATGCGACCCGCGACTTTACGGTCAAGGTCGATGTGGGCGGCCTTTCCGCGGGGGCGGACTACGTGTTCGAGTTCAAAGTGAGCAGCGCGGCCGGCGAGGTCGCCTCGCCCATGGGTCGGACGAAGACCGCTGCGCCGGCGGGCGACGCCCCGGTGAAGCTCGCTGTCATCTCTTGTTCGAACTATCCGTTCGGGCGGTTCAATGTTTACCGCGAGATCAGCGCGATCGAGGGGCTCGACGCCGTCGTCCACCTTGGCGACTATCTCTATGAGTACGGCCCCGACGGCTATGGCGGAGAGACCGGCCAAGCGCTGGGCCGGCCCCACATTCCGGCGCGGGAGATTGTCTCGCTTGATGATTATCGCGCCCGCCATGCCCAATATAAGTCCGACCCGGACCTGCAGGCGGCCCACGCGGCGGCGCCCTGGCTCTGCACCTGGGACGACCATGAGAGCACGAACAATTCCTATCGAACGGGCGCGCAAAACCACGACGAGAGCGAAGGCGATTGGACCGAGCGCAAACAGCGCGCGGTGCAGGCCTATCTCGAATGGATGCCGGTGCGCGACCCCGCGCCGGGCCGCGCGGCCGAGGCGATCTATCGCCGGTTCGACTTTGGCGACGTGGCGACGATCCATTGTCTGGAGAGCCGCCTGACCGGCCGGTCGAAGGAGATCAGCTGGTTCGAGGAGCTTGCCGGCAAAGCGCCGGAAGAGATCCCGATGGCGGCGATGTCGGCGATCGGCCGGGTGAATGATCCCGAGCGCACGATGCTGGGCCAGGTCCAAGAGGCGTGGCTGGCCGACGGCTTCGCCCAGTCCGGCGCGACGTGGCAGGTGCTGGCGAACCAGGTGATCATGGCCCGGGTGAAGCCGCCGAACTTCACCCAAACCCTCACCGAGGAACAGATCGCGGCCCAGACGGTGGGTTACATCCAGCAGCTCATCCCTTTCTCCCAGCTTGGCCTGCCCTGGAATCTCGACGCTTGGGACGGGTTCCCGGCGGCGCGGGAGCGGCTCTATGCGGCGGCTAAGGCGGCGGATGCGCGACTTGTCACCCTGACCGGCGACACCCACACCGCATGGGCGAACACGTTGCACGACGGCGGCGGCGAACGCCGGGGCGTCGAGTTCGCCTGCACCTCGGTCACCTCGCCCGGCCTCGGCCAATATGTCGCCGACGTGCCGGACCTCGGTCAGCAATTCGTCGACGCGAACGAAGAGATCGATTGGTATGATCCGACCGGCAACGGTTTCCTTCTTGTCACCCTCACCCGCGACGCCGCCCAAGCCGAGTATGTGAAAGTCTCAACAATCGAGACCGACCAATACGAGGCGGAGACCGTCGCCCGGTTCGAAGCGGGGATCGACGGCGCGGGCGTGTCCAGTTTGAGAAAACTTTAGGGCGACGACGCCTAACGCAGCGCCTCCGGTGGTTTCGGCAAGGGCGCGATGTGCTCGGGTTCATGCTGTATGATGACCGTTGCGCCGATTTCCGCGGCCAGCGTTTCGAAGGCCTCCATTGAGGCGAGGCTCACCGCCTCGTCCCAATTGAACCGCGGCACCCGTTTCAGCTCGCGGCTTTCGATACGGTGAAAAAGGTCCCCGGTCAGCAGAACGGGGCCCGCCTC
>CAYYNG010000203.1:0-4541 GCA_964472435.1 uncultured Hyphomonadaceae bacterium
CGAGATAGGGATGGATCAGCTTGTCCTTGATCATCTGCCAGATGATCCGGGTCATTTCGTCGCCGTCGAGCTCGACGATCGGGTTTTCGACCTTGATCTTCGCCATCGCTTGCCTTCGTCCTTCCGATTGGGGATTCGAAGGCGGCTATAGCAGAGCCGGCGGGCGCGTCAAAAAGCCGAGGAGTCACACTTATGGCAGAAGCGCCGGCAGCTCCCGCCATCGTCCTGGTCGCGCCGCAGCTCGGCGAGAATATCGTGGCGGCGGCTCGGGTGATGCTGAATTTCGGCCTGACCGACCTGCGTCTTGCGGCGCCGCGCGACGGCTGGCCGAATGAGAAGGCCGAGACCATGTCGGCCGGCGCCTTCGAGGCCGGACTGTCGGTTTCGGTGTTCGAGACGCTTGAGGCCGCGGTCGCGGATCTCGGCTACCTCCTCGCCACCACCGCCCGCCCCCGCGGCATGCAGAAACCTGTTGTCGATGCGGCGGGCGGCGTCGCCGCGATCACGTCGACCGCGACGCCGGCGGGCGTTCTCTTCGCTGCCGAGATACCGGGCCTCCCGTACGAGGCGGCGGCCCTCGCCGATGCGATCCTCACCTACCCGGTGAACTCCGCCTTCTCCTCGCTCAATCTCGCGCAAGCGGTCGCCGTCTTCGCCCATGCCTGGCGGGCCGGGGAGGGAACGCCGGCGGAATTCAGCGGCGTCGAGCCGCCCGCGACGCGCGACGATCTCATCCGCATGTTCGAGCATTTCGAGGACGAGCTCGACCGCGCGGGGTTCTTCTTCCCGCCCGAGAAGACCGATCTCATGAAAACAAATCTCCGAAACGCCTTCGTCCGCGCGGGTTGGACCGAGCAAGAGGTCCGCACGTTCCGCGGCGCGGTGAAGGCGCTCGCCCTCGGGCGCGGCAAAGCGCGGGTGGAGCGCGAGGAGTGAAGCGGCTTGCCGGCCGGACGGCCGCGCCTACGTCCCGGTGAGACAAGGAGCTTGCCCATGACCCGTGCTTTCCTGCTGCTCAATGCGGTCGCCTTCGGCGTCTTCGGTGCGTTCGCGCTTTTGGACCCGATCGCACTGGTCGGCGGGTTCGGGCTTGAGGCGGGCGGCCGCCACGGGGCCTACGAGTTGCGCGGCATCTATGGCGGGGTCAGCCTCGCTGCGGCGCTCTTTTGCGCCCTGGGCGTCTTGCGCGAGCGCCTCGCTCGACCCGCATTGATGTTCATCCTCACCTATACTGGCGGCTACGTGTTCGCCCGGTTCGCCGCCATGGTCTTCGACGGCCCGCCAGAGCCCTATTATTGGAGTTTCATCGCCTTTGAAGCGGCGATGGCGGGCGGGGCGGCGGCGCTCCTGCGCTCGGGCCGTCCTTTTAGTCGCGGTTGATCAGAAGGATGATCGCGCTCGAGACGAGGGCGGCGACGCCGTACACGACGAATAGATAGTCGACGATCCAAGCGGGATCGCTCTGGATCAAGGCCTTGGCGACGCGGCCCTCCTCGCTGTCCGGCAGCGCCATGATCTGCTGGAGGATCGCATTATGCGAGGTGTAATTATCGAGCTGCGCGAGGCAGTTGAGGACCATGAAGGACAGGTAGGCGCCGACGAGGACGCCCCGCTCGCGCAGATCGATCCGGCCGCTCGCGATGTAAACGATCCCGAAAACGGCCAGGTGGACCGAGAGAAAGAAGTTCCACGTATCGGAGATCAGCTCGCGGTTCGCCGCCAGAAGCTGGTGCAATTCAAACGCGATCATGGCCCCCTCCCGACTGGCGACGCCGGGTTAGCGCGCCGTCATTCCGCCGTCGACCACCATTTCCTGGCCGGTGATGTAGCTCGACCGCGGCGAGGCGAGAAAAACCACAAGATCGGCCACTTCGGCCGGCCGGCCAGAGCGCGCCATCGGCGTCGTCACGGTGGCGAGCTGGTCGGGGTCGATGGCGTTCGCGCCGGGGTCGATCCCGAACCCGCGCGCCCGCGGCTCATCCGGGCTCGCTTCGCCCATCCGCGTGATCGCCTTTGTCCAAATCGGCGTGTCGATAATGCCGGGATGAACCGAGTTCACCCGGATCTTATAGCCGAGCTGGGCGGCCTCCAGCGCCGCGGATTTGGTGAAGAGCCGCACCCCGCCCTTCGAGGCGCAATAGGCGCTTGCGCCCGGCGCGCCGCGCAGGCCCGCGACCGAGGAGATGTTGATGATCGCCGCGTCGTCTAAAGTCTTCATCGCGCGAAAACCGGCGCGGGCGCCAAGGAAGACGCTGTCGAGATTGCCCGCCATCTGGGTCCGCCAATCCTCCAGCGCATAGGTCTCGATCGCGCCGCCGAGGGCGATGCCCGCATTGTTGACCAGGATCGAGACGGGGCCAAGCGCCGCGGCCTCCCCCATCACCGCGTCCCAACGCGCTTCGTCCGTCACATCTTGCTGAGCTGCTTTCGCCCGGCCGCCTGCCTCAGTGATGGCCGCGGCGCAGTTTTCCGCGCTTTCGCCGTCCAGATCGGTCGCAAAGACCGCCGCCCCGGCCGCCGCTAAGGCCTCCGCGCAGGCGCGGCCAATGCCGCTGCCCGCGCCTGTGACAAGGGCTGTCCGTCCGTTCAATTCGCCCATCGTTCGTTCCTCCCTGGATTATGTGTCATAGACACTAGCGCAGCGGACAGCGGCTGGGCAGGGGCCGCCGCGTGGGGCAGGATCAGGCGTGATGAGCGAACCAAGCCCTGTGGTGCGAAGCTTAGAGGCGGTCGCCGAACGGATCGGCGACCCCGGCCCGCGGATCTATGCGCGGCTGTTTGCGGCCCATCCCGAGCTTGAGGCGCTATTTGTCATGGACCCGGGCGGCGAGGTGCGCGGGTCGATGCTGCAGCAGTGCTTTGATTGCGTTCTCGATCTCGCCGGCGCGCGGCGCGTTGCGCCAACCATTATTCACGCTGGTCGGATGGACCATGAAGGCTACGGCGTGCCGGACGGGCTGTATGATCGGTTTTTCGAGATCGTCCGAGACGAATGCCGTGACATTCTAGGGGCGGATTGGACGTCCGAGATCGACGCCGCGTGGGCGCGGCTGATCGAGGCGGTGCGGGCGATCGCCTGAGCCGCCCTACCTTTCTCCCGATGCCGCCGCTCGTCCACCATTCCGACTATGACGCCTTAACAGTGCCGGACGGGCATCGGTTCCCTATGCGGAAATACTCGATCTTGGCCGATCAGCTGCGCGCGGGCGGTGCTGTGTTCGTTTCGCCCAAACCGGCGAGTGCTGCGGCGCTCGAGCGGGCCCATGATCCGGTCTATGTGACCGCCGTGCTCGGCCAGGCGGTCGACAGGGCGACGGCGCTGCGGATCGGTTTTCCCGTAACAGGCGCCATCGCACAGCGCTCGGCCGCCTCTTGCGGGGGCACGCTGCTCGCGGCGCGGCTGGCGCTCGAGGCCGGCGCCGCGGTCAATCTCGCCGGCGGCAGCCACCATGCCGACCGCGCGGGCGGGGCGGGGTTTTGCGTCTTCAACGACGTCGCCGTGGCGGCGCTCGCGCTCCTCGCCGATGGGAGCATTCGGCGCATCGCCGTGATTGACTGCGACGTTCACCAGGGCGACGGCACGGCGCGGATCTTCGCCGCCGAGCCGCGCGTCTTCACCTTCTCGATCCACTGCGAGGCGAACTGGCCGCACGAAAAGGCCGTGTCGGATCTGGATATCGGCCTTCGGAAGGGCGCGGGCGATCGGGCCTATCTCGCCGCGCTCGAGCGTGCGCTGCCCCGGGTCTTTGATCGCGCCCGGCCCGATCTCGTCTTTTATAACGCCGGCGTCGATCCCCATGCAGACGACCGCCTTGGCCTTCTTTCGCTGACCGACGAGGGCCTCGCCGCCCGCGACGCGATGGTGGCGGCGGCCTGCCGGTCCCGCGGCGTGCCGGTCTGCGGCGTCCTCGGAGGCGGCTACGGCAAAGACGCGGCCGCCGTCGCCGCCCGGCACCGCATTCTGGTCCGGGCGCTCGGCGCGGGGTGAAAGGGGGGTGTGCGTTGCGCGCCGAAGTCTGCAAAGCCCCTCTGCGGGGCCGCCGAACGGAAGCGAACAGGATAAGACGATGGGCGAAACTTTCATGCTGGGCTGGGAGGAATGGGTCGCGCTCCCGGAGCTAGGATTGCCCGCGATCAAGGCCAAGGTCGACACCGGCGCCCGGACCCCGGCGCTCCACGCGGTGGCGATCGAGCCGTTCGGCCCCGTCGCCAACCCGCAAGTTCGCTTTCTCATGCACCCTAATCCGGACGACGACGGGCTTGAGATCACATGCTCGGCCCGCGTTGTCGATCGCCGGAACGTCACGAGCTCGAACGGCGAGACCGAGCTCCGCTACGTGATCAGCACCGACCTTGAGATGGGCGGCCGGCGCTGGCCGGCGGAGGTGACGCTCACCAATCGCGAGACCATGTCCTATCGCATGCTGCTCGGCCGCAGCGCCATCGGCGAGGACACCGTCGTCGACCCCAACCGGTCCTTCATACAGCCCGAGCTCTCCTTCGCCGCCTGGGCGGGGAGCCCCATGGCCTTCCCCAAGAAG
>CAYYNG010000204.1:0-4535 GCA_964472435.1 uncultured Hyphomonadaceae bacterium
GGGTCGCCGTCAGCAGCGGGTGCAGCACCTTGATCGGCGCTTTGAACATCTCGACAAATTCGAGAAGGCCTTGCGTCGTGCGGCTGAGCCCGCCCGAGAAGGAATAGGCGTCCGGATCGTTTTGACTGAGATGCTCGAGTTTGCGGATATCGAGCTTGCCGACCAGGGTCGAAACGTCCTGATTGTTCTCGTCCCCCGGCTCGGTCTTCGCAACGCAGATTTGGCGGAGTTTCGAGGGGTAAAGCCGCACCACTGTGAACCGGGAAATGTCGCCCTCGAACTCGTCGAGCCGTTTTACGGCCCAGGGCGAGACAAGGCCGGTGAGGAGCCGGCGTGGCACATTATATTTGTCCTCCAAAAGGTCGCCCATGCGTTCAGCGTCGAAGAGGCCGAGCGGAGACTCGAAGATCGGGCTGATCTGGTCTCCAGCTTTCAGCACATAGACCGGCTCCTCCTCCATCAAACTTTTCAGCTTCTCAGCAAGGGTCGATTTGCCGCCGCCGACCGGACCGAGGAGGTAGAGCACCTGTTTGCGTTCTTCGAGGCCTTGGGCGGCGTGCCGGAAGAAACCGACGATCCGTTCGATCGTTTCCTCCATGCCGTAGAGGTCGACGAAAGCGGGATAGCGTTTGATCGTCCGATTGAGAAAAATGCGGCCCAGCCGCTGGTCTTTAGATGTATCGATCACCTCCGGCTCGCCGATCGCCTTAATCATCCGCTCGGCGGCCGTCGCACGCATCGACGGGTCTTTCTTGCAGCCTAAGAGATAGTCCTGCAGGGACATCTCATCGATTTTCGAGCGGCTGTAGCCTTCCGAATAGAGACTGAACAGGTCCATTTACGCGTCCCTTCCTCTTGGCGGTGCGATGTAGATCACTTTACTCCTTGCTCGCTTGCGATTTTAGCCTTGACGTGGGCTGACATTGACCAATTGCACATAATCTGGGCTCGAATTGCGGCCGTGACGAGGCTTGACGGGCGTTTGAGCTGACAAAAACGTCGCACATCTGCGCGAGCGATCCGCGTTGCCACTATTGACAGCGCTGCTGCCAATTCCGGATGCTATCGCTTCTGAACTGGGGATCCCGCGTGTCCGATCGGTATCGTTTGCATGGATTGAAACTGTCGTATTTCACAGGGAAACTGGAGGCTTATCTCCACGTTAAAGGCGTGCCGTTCGATTTCGTCGATATGGATATGGCTGACTTCGAGAGGTGCGCAGCGGCGACGGGCGTGCGGCAAATGCCCCAGCTGGAAAGCCCGGACGGGCGGTGGCTTACCGACACCACTCATATTATCGCAGCGTTCGAGGCGGAGGGAGACGGCCCCAGCCTAAGCCCCGCCGCCCCGCTTTCGCGCTATGCTAGCCGGTTTCTTGAGGACGTCTTCGACGAATGGTTGTGGCGGCCGGCGCTCTATTATCGTTGGGCGTTCGAAGAAGACCGCGAGCTCATGGGCGCGCAAATCGCCCGCACGATGCTGCGCGACGCCCCCGGGCCGTTATGGGCCCGCAAGCGCTTCATCATCGCCCGGCAACGCCGCGTCTACATGACCCATGACGGAGTGACCAAAAGAACCGCGCCGCAGATCGAAGCGCTTTATCTAAAAACCCTGGACCTGCTCGAACCGATCTTCGCCGCGCGGCCCTATCTCTTCGGCGAGCGTCCCTGCGAGGCGGACTTCGGCTTGTTCGGCCCCATGTTTCGCCACTTCGCAAGCGATCCGACGCCGGCGGGGATCATGCGCGAGCGCGCGCCCCGCGTGCTCGCGTGGACCGCCCGGCTATGGGCCGCCCGGCCGGCCGAGATCGACGCGGCGCCGGAGCTCACGACCATCCCGGAGGATCTCGGCCCGCTCTTTTCAAACCTCGGCGCCGACTACCTCTCCTACCTCGCTGCGAACCGCGCCGCCATCGGCAACGGGGCGAGCCACACGAGCTATGCCGTCGGCGGCGTCGAGTGGCGCGTGCCGGCTTCGCCTTATCGCGACCACTGCCTCAGCGAACTCCAACGCGGGTACGCGGCGCTGTGCGACGATGATAAAACGGCCGTCGCGCGCCTTGTCGGCGCGCCGGCCGGCCTTCTGGCCAAGCCTTCCCCGCGGCGCGCCGATGCGCCGGCGCCAGCCGCCCACAGATCCAGGCCGCTGGACCGAACCTGGAGACCCGTCTGACCCATGCGCCACTCTTTGCTCTCCATCGCTTTTTTCGTCGGGGCGTCGCTCGCCGCCGCCGCGCAGCCAAGCTCGCCGACTGCGGATCGGGACCCGCCGGAGCCCCAGGCCCGGCCGAATATCGTTCTTATTCTCGCCGACGACGTCGCATTCATGGATTTTGGGGCCTATGGCGGCGAAGCCGCGACGCCGACGATCGACGCCCTCGCCGCGCGCGGCGCGCTCTTTACGAATTACCATACCTCCCCGCTCTGCGCGCCGTCGCGGGCGATGCTGCTTACGGGGCTCGACAATCATCGGACGGGCGTTGCGACGATCCCTGAAGTCCTGCCGCCGGAACACGAGGGCCAGCCCGGCTATTCAATGCACCTCGAACCCGGGGTCACCACGATCGCCTCCCGGCTGAACGCGGCCGGCTATCGCACTTACATGACGGGCAAGTGGCACCTCGGGCATGGGCCCGGCCAGCTGCCCGCAGAGCAAGGCTTCGATCGCTCGTTCATTCTCGACGCCTCCGGCGCAGACAATTGGGACGACCAATCGTACTTGCCCTACTACATCGAAGCGCCCTGGTTCGAGGATATGGAACCGGCGGATTTGCCGGACGACTTCTACTCGTCGGAATTCCTCGTTGATAAGATGATGGAATATATCAGCGCCGATATCGGCGCGGCCCCGGTCTTCGCCTACCTCGCGTTTCAGGCGGTCCATATTCCCGTCCAAGCTCCCGCAGCGTTCACGGCCAATTACGAAGGCGTCTATGACGAGGGTTGGGCGGCCCTCCGCGCGGCGCGGTGGGAACGGGCCCAAGCGCTGGACTTGATCCCGGACGGTGCGCCGATCACCGCGCTGCCGCCCCAGATGCGCGATTGGAGCGCCCTCGCCGAAGATGAGCGCGCCTGGTACGCCAAGGCGATGGCCGTCAACGCCGGAATGATCGAGGCGATGGACCACCATATCGGCCGCCTCGTTCAGTATTTCGAAGACGCGGGCGAACTCGACAACACCATTTTCATCGTCACCTCGGACAATGGGCCTGAGCCGAGCCATCCGGTCGGCGATCCAAGTCTGGGCCTTTGGTTCTGGCTCAACGGCTATGACTTCGACATCGAAACCCTCGGTGAGCGCGGCAGCTATGTGAACATCGGCGAGGAATGGGCCCGGGCGGCGGCGGCGCCCGGGGATCTCTTCAAATTCTACACGTCGGAAGGCGGCCTACGCGCGCCCCTGGTGATGGCGGGGCCCGGCATCTCGCCCGGACGACGGAGCGACGCATTCACGTTCGTCACCGATATCACGCCGACATTACTGGATGTCGCAGGGGTCTCGGTCCCGCCCGAAGCGCTGAACGGCCGAAGCCTGCGCCCGATCGCCGAGGGGGAAAGCGAGCGCGCCTACGGCCCCGACGAACCGATCGGCATCGAAGTCTCCGGCAACGCCGCCCTTTTCCGCGGGGATCATAAAATCGTCCACCATATGCCGCCGGTCGGCGATGGCCAGTGGCGGCTTTTCGACATCAAGTCGGACCCGGGCGAGACCCGAGACCTCGCCGCCAGCCAGCCGGAGCGATTTCAATCGATGCTGGCCGATTATGACGCTTACGCTAAAGAATTCGGCGTTCTCGCGCTGCCGGCGGGCTACGATATCCAAGCGCAGATCCGGAAGAACACGCTTCGGGTGCAGCTGGCCCATTATGGCTGGATGCTGGCCCTCGCCGCGCTGGCGCTCTTGCTCGCGCTTGCGATCCTCGTTCGCTTCACCTGGCGTCTTGTTCGCGCCGGTTGACGCCTTAATCTTTCTGCACCCATAGTGACACAAAGGTGTAGACAGGGTTCAGATCCATGGTCCGGACGGTTTTGATTGGACTTCTAGTCGCAATCCTGGCGGGCGCCGGCGTCGCCTACCTTAATCGCAAAGCCATCATTCTTTACGCCGTCACGAATGCGGATAAAGCCGAGGTCGGGCCGAACGAGCCGGTGGAATGGTCCAAGGGCCCCGAGGCGGCGGCGGCCCCGCTCGCCGAGCGCCCGCCCAACATCATTTTCATCCTGGCCGATGATTTGGGCATCAATGACATCTCGACCTTCGGCGGCGGCGTCGCCGGAGGCCGCGTGCCGACGCCCAATATCGACCGGCTGGCCGCCGAAGGCGCGGTCTTCACCCAGGCCTATTCCGGCACCGGAACCTGCGCGCCCTCGCGCGCCATGCTGATGACCGGGCGCTACCCGACGCGGACCGGGTTCGAATACACGCCGACCCCTGACGGCATGGGGCGGATGATCTCCATGTTCGCCAACGATATGGAGCGCGGCTCCCTCCCGACGGTCGACTGGAACAAAGCCGCCGACGAGGCTGGCGTCGCC
>CAYYNG010000205.1:0-4528 GCA_964472435.1 uncultured Hyphomonadaceae bacterium
CCCGTCATGGGCGGGATTGAACAACCCGCCGAAGACGCCGATGCGCAGGCCGCGGGCGGGTCCCGGCAGTCTCAGCATCTAAGGGTCTCTAGGCCCGGGTCTGGCCCGCGCCGCGCACGAGATATTTGAACGTGGTCAGCTGTTCGGCGCCCACCGGTCCGCGGGCGTGGATGCGCCCGGTTGCGATGCCGATCTCCGCGCCCATGCCGAACTCGCCGCCATCGGCGAACTGGGTCGAGGCGTTGTGCATGACGATGGCGCTGTCGACCTCGGCGAGGAACCGCTCGGCCGCGCCCTCGTCCTCCGTCGCAATCGCATCGGTGTGGCCGGAGCTGTAGGTCGTGATGTGATCGAGCGCGCCGTCGACGCCGTCCACGACCCGGATCGAGAGGACGGGGGCGAGGTACTCGGTCCGCCAGTCGGCCTCGACCGCCTCGGCCATGGGATGGATCGACCGGGCGGCGGCGTCGCCGCGCAGCTCGCACCCCGCCGCCTCGAGCGCCTCTGCGATGGGGGGGAGCATCTCTCGGGCCACAGCGCGGTCGAGGAGCAGCGTTTCCAGGGCGCCGCAGATCCCGGTACGCCGCATTTTTGCGTTGAGCGCCAGTGCGACCGCCGTTTCGAGGCGGGCGGCCCGGTCGATATAGAGATGGCAGACGCCCTCGAGATGTCCGATGACCGGCACCCGGGCTTCGGCCTGCACGCGCTCGACAAGGCTTCGCCCGCCCCGGGGAACGACCACGTCCAACGCCCCGTCGAGCCCCTGGAGCATGTGACCCACGGCGGCGCGGTCGGTCGTCGGCACGCGCTGAACCGCGTCCTCAGGCAGCCCCGCGGCCGCTAGGCCGGCGCGCAGGGCCCTGCAGATCGCCCCCGACGAGCCGACGCTTTCCGACCCCCCGCGCAGGATCGCCGCGTTCGCCGCTCGAACGCAGAGCGCGCCGGCGTCTGCGGTGACGTTCGGACGGCTCTCATAGATGATCCCGATCACACCGAGGGGCGTGCGCACGCGCGCGATATCCAGGCCGGACGGGACGGTCCACCGCGCGGTTTCGACGCCGACCGGATCGGAGATGGCCGCCACCGCGTCGACGCCCGCCGCGATGGCGGCGATCCGGTCGTCCGTCAGCGCCAGTCGATCGAGCATGGCGGGATCGAGGCCCTTCTCGCGGGCGGCGGCCATATCTTCGGCGTTGGCGGACAGAATAGGCCCGGCGCTGTCGCGGATCGCCTGCGCCATCGCCTTCAGCCCCGCTGTGCGCGCCTCGGGCGAGGTCCGCGCGAGCGCGGCGCTTGCGTCCCGAGCGCGGGCCCCGAGGGCGAGCATGGTGTCGGCGAGGGGGGCGGGCGGATGGGTGTGTACGGTCATACGGTCTTCCTGCCCCAGAAGTTTTCAATCCGCTATCATGGCGCGCGACCGCTGCAAGAAAGGCGTTAATCGACGGTAGGGATTGAAAAACCGAGCGCTGCCAGGGCGCTACCGGTGCAAGATCCGGCGCGCCGGGCGGGCTGCGCTGCAATTACGCCAGCGGACGCCCCTGCGCTTCGCCCTCTTGCCGCCCAATTTTAGCATAATTTTAACTGCGATCGGGCGTTCTCCAGCCATGGTTAATGGAATCGGGATCACTGTTAAGGGTGGCGCGCATGACTAAGCATTCGCCTCGCTGGGGCGCCGACATCGGCCTCCGCGACAAGATCCGGCCGTTTCAGCCGAAAGCCGGGCTGGCCCAGCACGGCCTAAAGGGCAAAATGCAGGACGGGCGGCTGACGTTCAGCCGCGCTCTGACCCGGCGGCAGGCCAAAAAGGACGCCGCGGACGCCATTCCCGCCTCGGACGCGGTGACCCAGGACCAATGGAGCGAGCGCGAACAGAACATCGTCGAGCAAGCCGAAGACCTGCGCCGCGGCCTCGGGACTTGGTTCAGCGCCTCCGGCGCGGAGGTGCGCAACTATATCCAGGACCAAACCCCGACGGAGCTGTCTTCCGACGCCCTGAAAGAAGTGATCAAGTCCGAGGAATACGAGCTTCGCCACGGCGAGGACGATGATTTCTCGCTGGCCGAAAAGCAGCACAAAGCGACCATTATCGAGCTCTCCGAGTTCCAAGAGAAACACGGCGAACAGATCGGCAAACGGACGCCCGACATAAAAAAGAATGTCGAACAGGCGATCGCGATCCTCCTATTCATCCTGATCGTCGAAGGCTGTTTCAACGCCCTCCTCTTCAAAGACGCCCAATCCCAGGGCCTCCTGGGCGGCGTGCTGGTCGCATTCGGCGTGAGCGCGGTGAACGTTGCGATCGGCGTCGTCGCCGGCTTTTTCGGCATGCGGTATCTCAACCATCCGCAGACGCCGATGAAAGTCATGGGCGGGGTGATTTTGGCGATCTTTGTGACGATGGGCGTTTTCCTCAACTTCTTCGTCGCGCACTATCGCGATGCGGTGGAGGCGGGCCTGCACGCCGCGGACGCGGGCGGCTCCCTGGCTGGGTTCTCGATGTTCGATATCAGCCCTGGCGCCGTGATCGGGTCCATGTTCCCGAATATTTTCGGCCTCGACACGCTGATCGCCATCGGCCTTCTTTTCGTCGGCCTCGCGGTCTTCAGCGTCGCCGTCTATGAAGGCTACGACCGGATCTCCGACCGCTATCCCGGGTATGGCCGCGTCTGGCGGAAAGAGCGCAAAGCCTATGAACAGCGCCAGTTCGTGCGCGACAGCCTGCGCAACGATCTCTCCACCTATTTCACCAATTGCCGGACCTGGTTCGACGTTCAGCAATCGCGCCACGTCGCAGCGAAACGCGAGATCGAAAAAGCGATGACGGAGCTTGAAACCCGCCGCGACGAGGCGATGGCCATCGCCTCCAGATGCGCGGACCAAGAGCGCGGCCTGAAAATCGCTTATCGCCAAGCCCATCGGCGGATGCGCAATTCGCTGCGCGACAAGTTGGGCGAGCAGGCGGAGATCCCGGCCTATTTCGACGAGCTGGTGACGCCCAAGCTGCCGGTGTTCGACTACGCCAAAGAGCGCGACCAGGCGAACGAGGCGATTTTGGTGATCGACCACAATATCGGCGCGCTGTCGGAAACGCGGACATGGCTGGAAACCCACATCCAAGAAGCCCAGAAGGGGCTCTCGAGTATTGATCGGGCGGCGAACGAGCTCATCGAGCTGCGTGCGAAACAGGGCCGTCAGAAGGGCGGCGACCAGGCGATGCGGGCTTAACCGCTCGATCGCCCATAGGCTGGAACAGAAGGACGGACGCCGATGTCGCGGGTGCGGGAGCGTGGACCATGGTTTTGGCGGCTGGCCATCGGCGGCATGTTGGCCGCCGTCTTGGGCCTGTTCGCCTTTGTCGCGTTCAACCGGCCGCCGGCCCTCGCCCAGGAGACGGGCTGCCGCCTCGACCGGCGCGATCCGGCCCATACGATCCTGATGATCGACCAGTCCGATCCGTTTAATCCAAACGATTTCGATTGGGTCTATGAGTTTATGGACGCCGAGGCCCGGGCGCTGCCGAAATACGGCCGGCTCACCGTTTTGACCCCGCGCGCCGGCGACCCCTACCAGCCGGCTGAGATCTTCGAGCGTTGCTCGCCGGGCAGCGGGGACCAGGCCAACCCGATCCTCGAAAACCCGCGCATGGTGGACGACGCTTGGCGGGAGGATTTCTACGCCCCCTTGCGCGAGCGGGTGGAGGCGGCCCTGACCGAGGATCGGCAGCCAGCCTCGCCGCTGGCCGAGTCGATCTATTCGATCGGCGATCGCGCGGATTTCCAAGGCGGCACGCCGAACCGCCGGCTGATCTTGGTCTCTGACCTCATGCAGCATTCCGACGAGTTCTCCTTCTATCGCTGGGGCGCCGACGTCGAGCGCTTCGAGGCGTCCGGCCTCGCCGAAGAGACCCCGCGGCTCGAGGGCGTCGACGTCGTCGCCCGCATCGTGCCGCGTCAGGAATACGACCTGCCCCTTTCGGTCCTTCGGAATTTCTGGGGCGTTTATTTCAACGAGGCCGGAGCCGACTTCAGCTCGGTGAACTAGCGGCGGCGGGATCGCCGACCCTAAGCGCCACGGGCCGGCCGAACGCTGCGGCGTTGACCCCGAGCGCCGTCCCCACGGCGATCAGGAAAGTGAGCGCCATGGCGTGGATCTCGTGGAAGGCGAGGATCCGTTCAGGTTGGAAATGGAAGATGAAGCTCGCATAGACCGCGACCCCTGTGACGATGCCGGCGATCGCGGCGAAGGCGTGGACGTTTCGGAAGACAAGCCCCACGACGAAAGCCGAGAGGATCGGCATCGAGAGAAGGCCGTAGAGCTTCTGGAGCAGGTTGATGATGCTCTCCGCCGTCGCGAAAACCGGCACCAGCGCGATCGCAGCCAGAACAAATACGCCCGAGACGATCCCGGAGAGGCGCGGCACGTTCACGTCTCTTGAAACATATGTCTGGTGCAGGTCGCAGACATAGAGCGCCGCCGAGGAATTGAGGATCGAGTTAAACGTGGTCAGCACCGCCGCCGCCATCATCGC
>CAYYNG010000206.1:0-4528 GCA_964472435.1 uncultured Hyphomonadaceae bacterium
TCGAAGAGCAACTGAATTCGATATACTCGCCGGTCGATCAGCTCACGTCCGGAGGATATCTGGTGATCAACCAGACCGAGGCTTAGGTCGCCATCGATGTGAACTCCGGCAAGTCGACCCGCGAACGCAATATCGAGCAAACGGCGCTGCGGACCAACCTGGAGGCGGCCGAGGAAGCCTGCCGCCAAATGCGTCTGCGCGACCTGGCCGGGCTCGTCGTGATCGACTTCATTGATATGGACGAGTCGAAGAACGACCGCGCCGTCGAAAAGAAGCTCAAGGACTGTTTGAAACTCGACCGCGCCCGCGTTCAGCACGGCAAGATCTCGCAGTTCGGACTGATGGAGATCTCCCGTCAGCGCCGCCGCGCCGGGGTGCTCGACGCAAGCTCCGATCCTTGTCCGACCTGCGGCGGGACCGGGCGCATCAGGTCTGTGCCATCGGCCGCGCTCCAGCTTCTGCGCGCCATCGAAGCGCGCGCGGCCTCAGGCGGGCTTCTATCACTGTCGATCGAGGCGCCTGCGGACGTCGCGATCTATCTGTTGAACAATAAACGAGACGCGCTTAGCGAGATCGAAGCGCAGCTGGGCGTCGCAATCGAAATCAAATCATCCGCTGACATGCAGGTGGGCGACTTCGAGGTCGCGGCTGAAAAAGACCCCGACGCGAAACCCGAAGCGCGGCGTCGACCTGCCCGCAAACCGGTCAGCGAACCCGACACGACCGACGCTTTGGAAGTCATCGACGCTGAAGAAGCGGAGGACGCGGAAGAAGACGACGCGGAAGCCGAAGCCGAAACGTCGCGCGAGGACAGTGAGGAGGGCGGCCGGAACCGGCGTCGTCGAGGGCGGCGCGGCGGGCGGCGGCGGCGGCGCGGCGGCGAAGCCGATGGCGAGGCTGATGTCGCGGGCGCCGAAGGCTCGGATACGGACGAGGCGGTGGCCGCCCCGGGCGCCCCCGTCGTCGATCCCGGACCGCCCAGCGACAAGCCCGCGAAAACCGCCGTGCCCGAGGACGGCGGGGCGTATCTCGACGGCTTGAGCCTCACGCCGGAAGAGATCCTCGGCGAGGCGGCCGACGATCTCATTGCGGCCCCCGCAGCGGACGAGGCCGAGCAAGACGCCGGCCCGCCGCGCAAGCGGCGATCGCGCCGGAGGCGCACCTCGGAGGCGAAAGCCGCCGATGAGACGTCTCGGGATGCGGCCGTTCCGCCTTCGAGCGACGTTGAGGGGCCAGGGCCAACGGCGGACGCGGACGTCGCGGCCGCCGGGGAGGAGACCGCGTCCCCCGAGCCGGACAACGCCGTCCCCGAAGAGACCGAAGCCGCGTCTGCAGCAGACGCGCCGAACGCCGCGCCTGAGCCCGAACCTGCCCGCGAGATTCCGACGGCCGAAGAGGATGACGCTCCGGCGGCCCTTGAGGTGAAAGCAGAGGTCGAGGCGGAAGCGGAGGCTGAGCCCGATCGGCCGAAGCGCCGAGGCTGGTGGTCGCGCCGAAAAGCGGGCTAGCTAGGCGGCGGCCGCGATCCTCGCCCGGGCGATCTCGTCGGCGACGACATTGGTCGGCCGGCCTTCGTCCGCCGCCCGGTCGAGAACATCGCCAAGGGTTGCGACCAACCTGTCAAGCTTGCCGGCCACCCACTCGCGGGAGTAGTGGCCCGAGATTTCGGACGCGACGTTGATTATGCCGCCGCCGTTAATAACGTAGTCTGGCGCATAAAGGATGCCCGCGCGGCGCAGCAACTCCCCCATCTCCGGAACCGCAAGCTGATTGTTGGCACCGCCCGCGATGGCCTTCACCGTGAACCGCGCCAGGGTGGCCTCGTTCACCACCGCTCCCAGTGCGTTCGGCGAAAAGATTTCAGCATCCACGCCATAGATCGAATTGGGCTCGACAATCCGGGCGCCGGTTTCCTCGGCGATGGCGCGCAATGCGTCTCCATCAACGTCGGCGACAATCAGATCGGCGCCGGCGGCGTGGAGATGGCGGCAGACGTCGGCGCCGACATGGCCGACGCCCTGGACTGCGACCCGAACGCCCGAGAGATCATCCGATCCTAAGGCGCGCTTTGCGCATTCCCGTATGCCGCGATAGACCCCCTCGGCCGTGACGGGACTGGGGTCGCCGCTGGCGGCCGGTCCGTCGTAGAGGCCGGCGACATAGGCAGTTTCCTTCGCAGCATGCGCCATGTCCGCCGGGCTGACGCCAACGTCCTCGGCCGACCAATAGGCGCCGCCGAGGCTTTCAATCGCCCGCCCCAAAGCTTCGAACATCGCAGGGGTCTTGTCGGTCCGCGAATCGCCCCAAATCACCGCTTTGCCGCCGCCCAGGGGCAGATCGGCCATGGCGTTCTTGTAGCTCATGCCTTGAGAGAGCCGCAGCGCGTCCCGCAGCATCTCCTCGCCATGGTCGTAATTCCACATGCGGCATCCGCCTGCGCCGGGTCCGAGCGCAGAAGAGTGGATTGCGATGATCGCCCGGAGGCCGGACTTCCGGTCTTCAAAGAAATGAACGCCTTCGTGGGCGTCGTAGGAGGGGTGATCGAACATGGCGGGCTCTCAGAAAATAGTAATCGACCACACGGCGGCCTTCGCCCGCTTAACGCTCGGCGGCCAATGACGTCAATCGAGCCTCAGGTCCCCATGGAAGAGGCGGCGATCCGGATGGAAGCTCGCCGTTCGGATCACGCATGAACGCAAGCTGGTCCGCCCACACCACCTCGGCCTGCAAATCGCGCATCAGCATGTGATAGCCGTTCTCATAAAACGCCGTCCGAACATGCGAAGGGAGCTCCGTCGCCGTTCGCGCCATGCCGGCGGGCGGGATGACCTCGTCTTTTGCACCGTAGAGCAGAAACGTGTTCGGCGGCAGGTCGCCCGCTCGCTCATGGGCGCGCTCCATCAAGGAAACCACGCCATAGACCTGGTCGATGCGATTGGTTTTGAGGAAAAGCGGGTCCTCCCAATTCAACCGAAGCACGGCGTCGTTATCGGTCGCGCGGATCGTGCGGGCGACACGCCGCGGCGGGCGCACAACCCAGCCAGGCCGCACCCGCGCCGACGCCCAAAGACTGGCGCGGTAAAGCGCCGGCAACGCGCCCCACCCCCGAAGGCCCGGCCCGGAGAGTATCACGCGATCAACGCCTTCGGGCGGATCGTCCGAACCAAAGGCGCTCATCACCACGGCGCCGCCCATCGAAATGCCGACGACTGCGAGCACGGCGTCTGGATGGCGTGCTCGGGCGGCCTGAACGGCGGCGCGCAGATCGCTTCGCATCAGCTCCTCCTCCGGCCACCGTCCGCGATGGGGCGATCGGCCGAAGCCGCGCTGGTCGTAGGCGTAGGTGGTCACCCCCCGCGCCGCCCACCACGGAGCCGCCATATGGAAGGCGTTGCCATAGTCGTTCATGCCGTGAACGCCCACGACGACGATGTCAGGCTCGCCCGCCGCCGGCCAAACCGACAGCCCCAAAGCGGCGCCGTCGAACGAGACGAAGCGGTTCGCCTCGGGATCGAAACGGGGCTGGGACGACGCCACGGGGTGCAGGGCCTCTTGATACTGACGGGTCGGCGAACAAGCGGCGAGCCCCGCGAAGGACGCAACAGCCACCGCTATAAATGCGAGCGCACAGCGGCGCGCAAGACGGGCAGCGTTTCGTTCTCGAACCAGGGATTGCGCTTCAGCCAACTTGTGTTCCTCCAACTCGGATGCGGCGTCGGGAACACCCGCGCGTCACCCAACGCCGGCGCTTTGCGCCACGCGCGAACCGTCTCGGTCAGCGATTTCACGCCGGGGCCTAAGTGCCATTTCTGCGCGGCGAGCCCCACAAGCAAAATCACCTTGATGTCAGCAAGTCGCGCCAGGAGTCCGTCGCGCCACACGGCGGCGCACCGCTTCATTGGCGGCAAATCCCCGCCTCTCGCATCTTGGCCGGGAAAGCAAAACCCCATGGGCGCGACGGCGAACCGGCCGCTCCCGTAGAACTCGGCCTCCGAGACGCCAATCCATGCGCGGAGGCGCCGACCGGACGGGTCGTCGAACGCGACCCCGCTCTGAAACGCGCGCGCGCCGGGGGCCTGGCTGGCGATGAGAATGCGGGCGCGCGGGGCGATCTGTACGATCGGCCGTGGCGGAAGCGGCATCTCTCCCTCACAAAGCCGGCACGCCCGCAACCGATCGAGATAGGCGTTGAGATCCTTGGACATGGTCAGCTATGTGGTCGGGCCCGCCGCGCCGTCCAGGAGACTTTCGATGCCCGCCCCGATCGATCAAATCATCGAACCGCGCAAAAAAGATCTGGGCGGGTTCAGCGTCCGCCGCATTTTGCCGTTTCATTCGCGCAAAATGGTCGGGCCGTTTATTTTCTTCGACCATATGGGCCCTGCTGAATTCGCACCAGGCGCCGGTATCGATGTCAGACCTCATCCGCACATCGGTCTTGCAACGGTGACTTATCTCTTCGATGGGGCGCTCCGTCTTAAAGACACGTTAGGCACCGATATTGTCATCCGGCCCGGCGCGGTGAACT
>CAYYNG010000207.1:0-1564 GCA_964472435.1 uncultured Hyphomonadaceae bacterium
ACCGTCGCTTTAGGTCCTTGTTTTAGAGCAAGTCTCCGTTTGCAAACGGTGCCGTTTGCTTCGAACTTGCTTTAAGCCGCTTCGCCTTTTTCGCCTTCAATCACTTTCGGTTTCGGGCGCTTGGCGGCGCCGGCGCCGGCGCCGGCGCCGATGGCGATGCGGCGGGGCTTTTTAGCCTCGGGCAGCTCGCGGACGAGGTCGATCCGCAGAAGGCCGTGCTCAAGGTGAGCGCCGGTGACGATCACATGGTCGGCCAGCTGAAACCGGCGCACGAAGCCACGTTCGGCGATGCCGCGGTGCAGGAATTCGCGCTCCGGCGCGTCTTCGCGCGGCGCTTTCTTGCCGGTCACGGTCAACAGGCCGTCCTCGGTCTCAATATCGAGGTCGGCGTCGCTGAAACCGGCGACGGCGAGTTCGATGCGGAACGCATCGTCGTCGACGCGCTCAATATTATAAGGCGGATAGCCCTGCGCGCCGTCCAGGCGGGCGGCGGTGTCGATCATGGAGGCCATGCGATCAAAGCCAACCATGGTGCGGTAGAGGGGGGTGAGGTCGATGGAGTTCATCTTCAGTCCTTTCTTAAGCGACCCATCGCCGCGATCCCGCGGCGCTGATGAAGGAGAACGGAGGACCGCCGGACCCGGCCAGCCAACCGATCTCGCCGCAAGCCCGCTTGGCGGCGCTGCGACATCGTGTAATTGGGATAGGGACAACGACCCTTCAAGTGGTGCACTCCCGGAGACGATCGATGAAGTACACAGCGGCGGCATGCTTTTCCATCCTGGCACTTGCGGCTTGCGGGACCGCTGAGACGCCCGCGGCCCCCGCGCAGGAGGCGCCCGAACCTGCTGCGCCGGTCGAGACGGCCGAACCCGCCGGCCCGGCGGCCGGTTCGCTCGAATGGGCGCTTGCCGGCGACTGGCGAACCGAGGAGGAGCGTGCGCGCGATGCTTGGCGGAACCCGAAGGAAACGCTTGAGTTTTTCGGCCTCCAGCCTAACCAATCGGTGGTCGAGATCTGGCCCGGCGGCGGCTGGTACACGAAGGTGATCGCGCCCTATCTCGCCGCAGGCGATGGGACCTACACCGCCGTGATGTTCGATCCCGAGGCCTCGGAACGCGCGGCGCGGGCGCTGGAGCGCTTTCAAGAGACTTATGGCGGCGCGCCTGAACTCTTCGGCGAGATCGAATACGGCTTCCTGTCGCCCGAATCGGACGGGTTCGCGCCGGAGGGCGAGGCCGACCTCGTTCTGACCTTCCGCAACGTGCACAATTGGATGGCCGGCGGGTACGAGGCCAAGGTCTTCGAGGAGGCCTTCGCCGCGCTGAAACCCGGCGGCGTGCTCGGCGTTGTCGAGCACCGGCTGCCCTCGGCAGAAGAGCAGGATCCGCAGGCCGGCAACGGTTACGTCCATGAGGACTATGTGAAAGCGCTTGCGGCGGCGGCCGGGTTCGAATTCGACGGCGCGTCAGAGGTGAATGCGAACCCCGCCGATACGGCCGACCATCCCTTCGGCGTTTGGACCCTCCCGCCGCGCAGCTTTTCGGGCAGCGACGAGCGGCCG
>CAYYNG010000207.1:1664-4518 GCA_964472435.1 uncultured Hyphomonadaceae bacterium
CTTCGGCGTTTGGACCCTCCCGCCGCGCAGCTTTTCGGGCAGCGACGAGCGGCCGGCCCCCGACGATTTCGACCCCGCGGCCTATCTCGCGATCGGGGAGAGCGACCGGATGACCCTGCGCTTCGTCAAACCGGCGGCCTAGTCTGTGGCCGGCGGCGGGGCGGTCCGCGATCTTTTTCCAACCCGCCTTTACCAGGCCGCGCTGGACGACCCCGAGCTCAACACAGATCTCGAGGCCGCCGCATGGATGTTGGCCGAGGGCGACGAAGCGGGGCAGGCGTGGTGCGAGGCCGAAGGCTATGACGGCTACACGTCCTATGCGTCTCTCGACGATCTGACGACGCGGGCGACGGCGTTCGCAGACCTTGCGGGCCGCATCGCCCCCCACGCGAACGCCTTCGCCGAAGCCCTGGAATGGCGGATGGCCGGCAGCCGCCTCGCGCTCGATTCCCTCTGGGTGAACATCCTAGGCGAGGGCGGCGCGCATTCGGGGCATATCCATCCTCTCAGCGTGATCTCCGGGGTTTATTATGTCGCCGCACCAAAGGACGCTGGCCGCTTGAAGCTTGAGGACCCTCGCCTGCCTTTGATGATGGCCGCGCCGCCGCCCGCGTCCGGTGCATCGGACGCGGCGCGCCGCTTTCTCTATCTGACGCCCAGGTCCGGCGACCTTCTTATGTGGGAAAGCTGGCTTCGCCATGAAGTGGTCGCCGGGCGAACAGCGGCCGCGCGCATTTCGATCAGTTTCAATTTCTCGCTCGCCGACTAGGTGGGAAACCGTCTTAATCAGAGCGCGCCGCCTGCTGGCGGTTCGGCCCGCCGCTTGCTATCGCCGAAGCAGCGTCGCGTCGAAAGGACATCTTCCCTATGCTGATCTCGAAAATCCCCTCAGGCCAGAACCCGCCCGATGATGTGAACGTCATCGTCGAGGTGCCGCTGGGCGGGGACCCCATCAAATATGAGTTCGATAAAGAATCGGGCGCCATGCTCGTCGATCGATATCTCTACACCGAGATGCGCTATCCTTGTAATTACGGGTTCGTGCCGCACACCCTAAGCTTGGACGGCGATCCGATCGACGTCATGGTGGTGGGCAACCGCCCGCTCGTGCCCGGTTGCGTGGTTCGGGCGCGCCCGGTCGGCGTCTTGATGATGACCGACGACAAAGGTCAGGACGAGAAGGTTCTCGCGGTCCCCCATCCGTGCTTGACGGCCTATTACGACACAATCGCCTCGTATCACGACCTGCCGAAGACCCTGGTCGATAAGATCACCCACTTCTTCACACACTACAAAGACCTGGAGGTCGGAAAATGGTCCCGCGTCGAGGGGTGGTCCGGCGTCGAAAAGGCCCGCGAATTGATCAACCAGGCTGTCGAGCGGAACGCGGCCGAAGGGTGAGCTTGCCAAGCGGCGAGCGTTCGGCGACATCACGCCCATGAGCCGTTCCGCCCCGCCGCCATTTCACCTCGCCTTCCCGGTCGACGCCCTCGCCGCGGCGGAGGCGTTCTACGGCGATCTTCTAGGATGCGAGCGCGGGCGGCGGTCCGATCAATGGATCGATTTCAATTTCTTCGGCCATCAAGTGGTCGCGCACCTCGCGCCCGGCGAGTGCCAAGGGGCGGGGACGAATCCGGTGGATGGCGACGCGGTTCCCGTCCGGCATTTCGGCGCCGTGCTCGATTGGGCGGACTGGGCAGCGCTCGCCGACAAGCTAAGGGCCGCAGAGTGGCCGTTTCTGATCGCGCCGCGCACCCGGTTCGAGGGCGAGCCGGGCGAGCAGGGCACGTTCTTCGTCGAAGATCCGGCTGGAAACGCCCTGGAATTCAAAGCGTTTCGGCAGCTCGACCAGCTCTTCGCCGTCTGATCCCGATCCTGGAGCGGTGCGATGGAGATCGGGGTGTGGATCGCCCTTGCGGGGCTGTTTTTCGCGGGCGGGCTGACGCCGGGACCGGCGGTCATGCTCGTCATGTCCGCGGCCATGCGGTTCGGCGCGCGGCCGGCCCTCGTTGCGGCGACCGGCGTCTCCGCCGCAAATCTCATCTGGATCACGCTGGCCGCCGGCGGGGCCGCGGCGGTGGCGGCGCGGTATCCGACCGTCTTTCTGGGTGTGAAGCTGGCGGGCCTCGCCTTCGTCCTCTGGCTTGCGATCTCCATCGCCACAGCCCCCTCGGAGCGCCCGCGCGCCGAAGCCGGCCTTGCGCCGCCGCGGAGCCGGCTGTTTGCAAAAGGCGTCGGGCTGCAGCTCGCCAACCCAAACGCCTTGGTCTTTTTCGGCGCGCTGCTGCCCGCGTTTTTCGACCCCGATCGGTCGCTGGCCCCGCAGGTTCTCACAATTATGGCGACGGTGACCGCGACGGAGATGATCGGCCTTTCGGCGTACGCCTGGGCGGCCGGCGCCATGCGGCGGCGCCTCGCTGATCCGATGTTTGCAAGGCGGTTCAACGTCGCCGCCGCGGTTTTGATGTTCTCTGCAGCGGCTTTCGCGGTTTGGTCGACGACGGCGCCCGGTTGAGGGCGGCGCTCGCAATTGCGTGAGGTTCGCTTCCGGCGCGTGACGAGACCGATGGTTCCGACTATAGGGGGGCGAACGGATCGGCGTGGCGCCGATCAGCGTTGGAGACGCACATGACCGAACCGGTTGACGCCAAGCCGCGACGCCAAGGGCCTAAGCGCAGCGAAGCGTCGAAGTCCGCGATCATGGACGCTGTGCGCGACGAACTGATCGAAAACGGCTGGCGGAATTTCAGCGTCGACAGCGTCGCTCGCCGGGCGAAGGCCTCCAAGCAGACCATCTATCGCTGGTGGCCGTCGATCGGGGCCCTCTGCGTCGACGCCGCGCTATCGCTCTTGC
>CAYYNG010000208.1:0-4432 GCA_964472435.1 uncultured Hyphomonadaceae bacterium
ATGTCGAAGCCGCCGAACGCCACGGCGAGATCCACCGTCTCACCGACCTGGTGATCTCCGACGTAATCCAAGACATCGCCACATGGGCGGCCTTTGGCTACCACCCTGACGTCTCCATAAATGTCAGCCCGCTGAGCCTCACCGACCGCACCCTGCCGGATCGGTTAGAGGAGCGCTTCAAAGCCGCCGGCGTCGCCCCCTCGCGCATCACGCTCGAAGTGACCGAAACCCGCCTTCTCGAACAGGGAGTGGAGGTGCTGGAGGTGCTCTCCCGCTGCCGCCTGAAGGGCTTTCGCCTCTCCATCGACGATTTCGGCACGGGGGCGACAAATCTCCAGCAATTGCAACGCTTTCCCTTCACCGAGCTCAAGATCGACAAGTCATTCGTTTTGAACATGCACAGCGATCAATTTGCGAAAGGCATGGTGGAGTCGAGCGTGCGCCTCGCCCAAGCCGCCGGTTTGCATATCGTGGCCGAAGGCGTTGAGACGAACGACGCTCTCGAGATCCTAAAACGGGCGGGCGTCGACGCCGGCCAAGGCTTCCTCGTCTCTAAGCCCGTGCCCGCCGACCGCCTCGCCGTGCTTATGGACGTCCGTCCGCGCCGCAGAGAAGACGAAGCCCGGCGATTGGCGACGGCGATCTAAAGGGCCCCTCGCTGCTGCGAACCCTCGGCCTACTTTGTAGAACCAAGCGGGGCGCAAAGCGATGTTTGGTTTTACGCTCCTCCTGGAAGTTGTGGGAGGCCGTTCCGGGGCGAACCTGGTCACTCTGATTGAGTTTGGAGCCTAGGCCCGCTCGGCGCGTACGAGCAGGGTGGAGCCGCGTTTCATCTGGTCGAGCGGCCAAGCCTGAAGCGCCCAGGCGGCGACGAAGCTTGCGACTTTCAGCGGCCGCATGCGCCGGCCGAAGCGCGGCCTTTCCGACCGGCGGAACCGGCGCGCGATCGCCGCCATCCAATAAAGCTGCCGCTCCCAGGGCTCGACGGGGAACCGCTCGACGGCCGTCACCCGGAACCCGTTGGCGTCGAGACACGTCCGCAGCGACGCCTCGGTCCACCAGGTCAGGTGGTGGGGCGGCGCGTTGAGCATGAAATCGGGCAAGTCGCGGATATAGGACCCCCCGTCCGGCACGCCGATGGCGAGCCGCCCGTCCGGCGCCAGGCAGGCCTCCATACTGCGGATGAACCCGTCCGGATCGGGAACGTGCTCCAGCACTTGAAACGCCGTCGCCAAGTCGGCTGGCGAGAACAGCTCGGACCGGCGATAGGCGCCGGCGTCCATGGCCAGGAGGTCGAGCCCGCGGGCGCGGCCCGCCTCGGCCGAAACCGGATCCGGCTCAAGCCCTCGATAGCGCGCGTGGGAGACGTGTGCGGCGAACGCGCCATCGCCCGCCCCGATGTCCAACACCCGCGCGCCGGCCGCGGCCCAACGGCCCGCCGCCGCGTGTTCGAGCTTCCGTTTCGGATGGTACCATTTGAAGCGCCGAAGGGCCTGGTAGAAGGCTTCATCGCCCACGATCGCCGGGTCGAACCAAATTCGGCCCGAGTCGGGATCGTGGAACAGCCGGACCAGATCGCGCCGGCCGGAGGCGGCGGTGTCGAAGAGCTCAGAGACATCGATCCCGAAATCGGAACGCCAGCTCGCGACGAAGTCGTCGGCCGGCGCCTCGGCGAGGAGCGTCCAGTTTCCATGCCGCCGTCTCTCTCCGGCCATGGGCGTGTAAAACATGTCGAACCCCGACGCGGTGGGACACGCCCAGTTGCGTAGCGCCGCGGCGGCGCGCCCCCAATACAAATTTTCGTCGGCGGCGGGATCGGGCGGACTCGCACGGGGCCGCTCTCGTCTCTATAGTCGCGGGAAAAGCGACACCACCCAGGGAGTTCACCCACATGAAAGACTATCTTCAATTCTATATCGGCGGCGAGTGGGTCGATCCGGTCGAGCCGCGGACGATGGAGGTTGAGAACCCGGCGACGGAGGAGCCCTTCGCGCGCATCTCCCTTGGCTCGAAAGCCGACGTCGACAAAGCCGTCGCGGCCGCCAAAGCCGCCTTCCCGGCTTTCTCGGAGACCTCCGTCGACTACCGCGCCGACCTTCTCGACAAGATCGCCGCCGGCTACCAAGCGCGGCTCGGCGAGATCGCGAGCGCCATCTCGGAGGAGATGGGCGCGCCGGGTTGGCTTGCGAACGCCGCCCAGGCGCCCGCCGGCCTCGGCCACTACGCCAACACCGCCGCGATCCTCCGCAATTACGCGTTCGAGGAGCTCAAGGGCTCCACGATGATCCGCAAGGAGCCGGTCGGCGTCTGCGGCTTCATCACGCCCTGGAATTGGCCGGCGAACCAGATCGCCTGCAAGGTTGCCCCGGCCATCGCGGCGGGCTGCACCATGGTTCTAAAACCGTCCGAAATCGCGCCGCTCGACGCGATGATCCTCGCCGAAATCATCCATGAAGCCGGCGTGCCGGCGGGCGTCTTCAACCTTGTCAACGGCGACGGGCCGGGGGTCGGCCAGGCGCTCTCCTCGCACCCCGATGTCGACATGATGAGCTTTACGGGCTCGACCCGGGCCGGCGTGCTGGTCGCCCAAGCCGCGGCGCCCACGGTGAAGCGCGTCGCCCAAGAGCTCGGCGGCAAATCGGCGAACATCGTGCTGCCCGACGCCGACCTTGAGAAGGCGGTTTCGGGCGGTGTGATGCAGATGATGACCAATTCGGGGCAAAGCTGTAACGCGCCGTCGCGCATGTTCGTCCAGAAGGACCAACAGTCCGACGCGATCGCAATCGCCAAGGCGACGGCGGAGAAGGTGACGGTCGGAGCCGGCGCCGAGGCGCCCCGTGGCGCGATCGGCCCGATCTCGAACGCCAATCAATATCAAAAGATCCAGGACCTGATCCAGAAGGGCATCGACGAAGGCGCGACCCTGGTCGCCGGCGGCCTCGGCCGTCCGGAAGGTTTCAATAAGGGCTATTTCGCCCGGCCGACGATCTTCGCAGACGTCACGAACGACATGACCATTGCACGGGAAGAGATCTTCGGCCCGGTGCTCGTCATGATCCCCTATGAGACGGAAGAAGACGCCATCGAAATGGCGAACGACACGGTCTACGGCCTTTCGGGCTATGTGCAGTCCGGCGATATCGAACATGCGCGCAAAGTGGCGAGCCAGCTGCGGACGGGCAACGTTCACCTCAACGGCGCCGGGGCGGACTTCGCCGCGCCCTTCGGCGGCTATCGCCAGTCCGGCAATGGCCGCGAATGGGGCGAGTACGGGCTCGAGGAGTTTCTCGAGGTCAAAGCGGTGATGGGCTACCAGGCGGCCTAGGCCGAGCACGCTTGGACCGAACTGAAAGGGCCGCGCTTCCAAAGCGCGGCTCTTTTGCATCTAGGGCGCACGATGCGCCGAACGCCTCGACTTCGAATACCTCGCCGACATCATGCCTCGAGCGATCGGTCAGAGCCGAGACGAGGACGGCTTGGAACGGACGAGGCCGCAGCGGGTTCTCTTGCAAGAGAGAAAGGAGCCCGCAATGGACAGACTGCTGCCCGGACAAACCCCGACGGAGGCGATCGAGTTCGATCTCATCAACGGCGCGCGATGGACGCTCGGAAAACAGCCCGACGATCTGCCCTGGCGTCTCATCGTGGTCTATCGCGGCAAGCACTGCCCCGTGTGCAAGATCCAGCTTCAAGATCTCGCCGGCCGGCTCGATGAGATCTCGGAGGCGGGCATCGCCTTGGTGGCCGCGTCGATGGACGGCGAGGACCGGGCGACATCGACCCAAGGCGACTGGGGAATCGGCGCTTTACCCATCGCCTACGGTCTGGATCGCGCGTTCGCCCAGCGCTTCGGGCTTTATGTCTCCGCCAGCATCTCGGAAAACGAGCCCGACGCGTTTTTCGAACCGGCGATGCTGCTGTTTCATGGCGAGACGTTCTATGCCGCATGGATCCAATCGACGCCGTTCGCCCGGCCCCCGATCGAAGCTATCTTGGACGGCCTCGCCTTCGTTAAGGAAAAGGACTATCCGGCTCGCGGAACAGTGGCGGCCTAATCCCGGCCGAATGTTGCTTGGCGTTCAGCTTGCATATCTTAATTTGATAGGAATGGTTGGCTTCGCCGGTATCAGGAGGCCGTTGTGAAACAGACCCTCGCAGCCCTGGGCGCGGCGCTTGTCCTCGGCGCCTGCGCAACCGCCACCCCCTATCAGCGGGCGGTCAATTCAAATGGCGGTTATTCCGAACAGCAAATCGAAAGCGACCGCTGGACCGTCGCCTTCTCCGGCAACTCGCTCACCGATCGCCAAACGGTGGAGACCTATCTTCTCTACCGGGCGGCCGAGCTGACCGTCGAACAAGGGTTCGACCATTTCCAAGTCGTCGAGCGCGACACGGACGCCGACACGGCGTTTATCTCGACCGGTTTCAGCTC
>CAYYNG010000209.1:0-4403 GCA_964472435.1 uncultured Hyphomonadaceae bacterium
CATCAAGTGATTCGACCGCGACACCCGGCCCTCGTCCGTGCGCGCCAAATTCACGAGCCCAAGGGCCAAGACGACCAGCACGGCCGCGAGGGCGAGATAGAAAACAATCGTCAAAACTGAGGCCATGCGGGGTGTCCTTCTTCGGCAGCATACTTAAGCAGTTGCGCGGCGCCGGCAAACCGGCGCCCAGAAAGCGCCGCAAAGCGTCAACGCAAAAATAGCATTGGGCGGCTTCTAATTCGCATCAGGCGACCTTAAAGCTGGTGAACGTTGCGTGCCGCCGCCGTGCTGCGGCGATCGAGGACTCCATACCCTATGAGCAGTCGCAGACTGATTATCCTCGAGCGCGCATTATGGCTTTGGATCGACGCCGTGATGGCGCGGGCCCGTCTTGTTCTGACGATTTTGGTGCTGCTCGCGGTGATCGGCGTCGCGCTCGCCGTCAACCTCCTCGGCGTGAACGCCGACACCTCTCGCATGGTGTCCTCGAACCTCGACTACCGGGTCGCCCACCTCGACCTCCAAAGCGCGTTTCCCGACCAGGACAATCAAGTCACCCTCATTGTCCGCGGCCGATCGCCTGACGAGGCCGACGCCTTCACCGAACTCGCCGTGGAGAAGCTGCGCGCGCGGCCGGACGCGGTGGTCGACGTGTTCGCCCCGAGCGTCATGGAGTTTTTCCTAAAGAACGGCCTCCTTTATCTCGATCTTGACGAGCTCGACGAGGTTCTGCCGAAAATCTCCGAAGCAGCGCCGCTGATCAAACGCCTCGGCGAGGATCCGACGCTCGATGAGCTGTACGACGCGCTTTGGGATGCGACACAAGTCGCCGATGGCGAGCCCGCGGCCCCGGAGGCGCTGTCGGACGCCTTCAACGCCATGGCGGACGTCATTCTGGCGCGGCTGGACGGCCGCCCCATGCCGCTCGCCTGGCAGGAGCTGTTCGGGGCCGACGATGACGGCGTCGAGCGGCTGAACCAACGCATCGTCACGATCACTCCGAAGCTGAATTTCGCTGATCTGCAACCGGCGCGCGTTGCCGTGGACGCGATCGCCGAGATCATCGCGGAGATCAATGCAGCCGGCGAATTCGAGGTTGAGGCCGGGCTGACGGGAACCGTCGCCTTGCGGTCGGAGGAGCTTCGCAGCGTCTCCCAGGGGATCGGCTGGTCGCTGCTCGCCTCGCTCTTTTTCGTCGCCGCCGCGCTCGCCTTCGCGCTGCGCTCGCCGGCTCTTGTGCTGGCGGCGCTCTTGTCCCTTGTCGTCTCCATCTCCATCACCGCTGGGATTGCGGCGCTGCTGTTCGACGACCTTAATCTCGTTTCCGTCGCCTTCACCGTCCTCATGGTGGGATTGGGCATCGATTTCGCCATTCATATGGCGCTCCATGTCCAGGAGGAGCGGAAGGGCGGGCGGCGCGCGCGAACGGCGCTCTACCGCACGACGCGGCACATCGGCGCAGCGCTCGCGCTTTGCGCGCCCACCTCGGCGCTCGCCTTCTTCTCGTTCGCGCCAACGCAATTCACCGGCATGACCCAGCTCGGCGTCGTCTCCGGGTTCGGCGTGCTCGTCGCCTTCATCGTTTCGGTCACTTTGCTGCCGGCGGTGTTTTCGCTGCTGCCCCAGATGCGGCGGCCGGGCCGCATTCGAAAGCCGCGCAGCTGGGATTTCTCCGCCGATGGCGGACGCCTGCGCTCGGCCTGTGTTTATTGCACCTTGGCGCTGGGGGTCGGGGCGCTGGCCCTCGCCCCCCAGGTGCGCTTCGACGCCGATCCGATGTCGCTTCGCGACCCCGCCGCGCCCACCGTGCAGGCGTTCAATCTCCTTTTCGACGATGAAGACACCCAGCCCTTCACCCTGTCGATCCTCGAGGAGACCGTCGAGGCCGGCGAGGCGACGGCGGCGCGCCTCGAGGCCCTGCCGGAAGTGCGCCGCGTGATCACGCTCCAAGACTTCGTGCCCCAAGACCAGTGGGAGAAGCTCGACATCATCGAATTCGCCGCCACGGGCCTCAGCCTCGCCTTTGAGAGCTCCGGCGCGGTTCCGCGCGAAGCCGACGCGCTGCCGCCGCTCGACCGTCTGATGGCGGCTTTGGCGCCGCTGGGCGACCGTGGCAGCCAGCGCCTTCTGGCCGCTTTGGCGCGGCTTGAGGCCGAGGCCGATCCAGACTTGGAGCGTGCGCTCGCCAAAGACGTCTTCCGCTTCTGGCCGGCCCAGCTTGAGCGCTTGCGTTTGATGATCCAGCCGCAGCCGATCGAGATCGCCGATCTCCCCCAAGGCGTGCGCGACCGGTACGTCTCCGACGACGGCCGGGTGCGGGTGCAGATCGAGCCGGTGGCGGACCTGCGCGGCGCGGCCGAACGGGCGGCGTTCGTCAACGCCGTCCGGGCTGAAGACCCCCGGGCGTCCGGCCCGGCCCGCAGCGTTCTCGAGTCCGGACAAGTGATCTCCCAAGCGATGCTGATCGCGACCGCTGCGGCGTTTCTCGCCGTATCCTTCACGCTTTGGTTGATTCTGCGGGATGAGCTCCTGGTGGCCGTCATTCTTTTCTGCCTCCTGCTCGCCGGGGTCTTGACCATGGCGGCCAGCGTTCTGCTCGATATGCCGTTTAATTTCACGAACGTCATCGTGCTCCCGCTCTTGATCGGCGTCGGCGCCGATAGCGGCATTCATCTCGGCATGCGCGCCCGCAAGGCCCAGGAAGTCCGCCGCATATATGAAACGGCGACGCCAAGCGCCGTGTTCTTCAGCGCGATCACCACGATCGGGTCGTTCGGCACGCTCGCTTTCTCCGCCCATCGCGGCGTGGCCAGCATGGGGGCGCTCTTGACGATCGCGATCTGTTTCACGCTGATCTGCACGATTGTCGTGCAGCCTTGGCTGCTCGAGCGCTTCGGCCACCGGCACAAGCAGCTTGCCTGAAGGCGCAGTAAAGGGTCTGTTGTTTTTCCTTAAGCTGCGCTCGTGTATGACCACGGATCGACCCCCAATGAACGAAATCGAAAGAGGCGACGATTGATGCGAAAACGATCGACCGTGATGACGAGGTTGGCCGCGGCGGCGGCGCTCACCGGCCTCGCCGCATCGGCGCTGGCGCCGGCCCTCGCGGACACCCAGGTCGCCGCCCAGACGTCCGGCGCGGTCGATCCCGGTGCTTTTGTGACCAGCCTCGTCGAAGATCTTTCCGGTTTGGCGCGGGACAGCGCCGCAAATGCCGAGGCGCGGCTCGAAGGCATGGGCGAGTTGATCTCCAGAAGCATCGCCGCCGACCGCATGAAACGGTTCGTACTTTCGTCCCGTCACCGCGACACCGCCTCGGAGGCCCAGCTTGCGCGGTATAACGAGATTTTCGAGGCCTATATCTCCGCCGATATGGCGTCCAACATCGACGATCTCGTCTCCCGGCGCTTGGAAGTGTCCGAAGTGGTGACCCGCCGGCCCGGCGACTATGTCGTCCGTTCGAAACTTTATTCCTCGTCCGGGCGGGAAAGCGCCAGCGTCGATTGGCGGGTTTTCGATGAAGACGGGGATGTGCGCCTCGTCGACGTCATGGTCGACGGCGTCTCCTTCAATGTCGAGCGGCGGGCCCAGTTTTCCGCGCTTGTCAATAATGAAGGCTTCGATGCGCTGTTGGCGCACATGGAAGAGTTTCTCGTCGAAGAGAGTTGATCTACAAGATCTTTTCGGGGCGTCGCCGATCGACCTGCAATTGACGGGTCTTCGCGTTTCCGTCACCTGATGGCGTTCGGCGTCGAAGCGGGTCCCGGAAGGACGTAGGCGGAATGGCGGAATTCATACCGGTCGAACCGTTCGATCTGGTGATATTCGGCGGCACCGGCGACCTGGCGCGCCGAAAGTTGCTGCCGGCGCTCTATCACCGGTGGCTCGACGGACAGATCCCCGCCGCCTCCCGCATCGTGGGATCGGCGCGCGGCGGCCTGGACCAAGCCGCCTATCAGGCCTTCGCGGAAGACGCGTGCCGCACCGCGACCGACGCGTGGGACGAGGCGTCATGGGCCGAGTTCGCCGCGCTGCTCGATTATGTCGTGCTCGATGCGACGGACCCGGACGCGGATTGGGCGGGCCTGAAGACCAGGCTGGCCTCCGGCGGTACAGGCCGGCCTTGCGTCTTTTATCTCGCCACGGCGCCGCGGCTATATGTGCCGATCTGCGATGCGTTGGGCCGCGCTGGGCTCGCGCCGTCCTCGGCCCGCGTCGTGCTTGAGAAGCCCATTGGCGCCGACCTCGCCTCCGCCCGCGCCATTAATGACGGCGTCGGGGCGGTCTTCTGCGAAGACTGCGTTTTCCGCATCGACCACTAACTCGGCAAGGAGACCGTGCAGCACTTGATGGTGCTGCGGTTCGCCAACACGCACTTCGAGCCGATTTGGTAGCGCCCAGCC
>CAYYNG010000210.1:0-4396 GCA_964472435.1 uncultured Hyphomonadaceae bacterium
CCGCGGCGCGGATGGATAAGAGGCGGGCGTGGTCGTCGATCTTTGGGTCGACCGGTCCGAAGCGATCATCCGGTATTACGAAGTCGAAACGGGCGAGGCCGATGGTGTGAAGCGCCGGGCCCTCGTGCCGGTGGCGTTCGCCAAGATCGTCGGCGGCCGGAAACCGGGGGTCGAGGTCGAAGCCATCACTGCGGCGCAGTTCGCCGGCGTTCCGGCGACGAAGGCGCCCGCATCGGTCACCCGGCTCGAGGAAGACCGGATCGCTGGATATTTCGGCGGCGGCAAGCTCTACGCCACGCCGGCGAGACAGGAGCCGCTGCTATGAGCTTTTTCCACGATGAAGACGATGGCCCGGCCGAGCCTGCGCCTGGGCTGCCGGAAGCTCTGCCGGCGGGCGAGCGCGTTCTGTGGCAAGGGCGGCCCGATGCGCTGGGCCTCGCCTTCGGTGCGTTCCGACTGCGTTGGATCGCCGCGTATGTCGTCGGCGTCGGCGTTTGGCGGCTTGCGGCGATGGCGAGCGCCGGCCGGCCGGCCTCCGAGATGGCGGCGGCTGCGGCGGGATCTCTTGTGACCGTGGGCGCGGCGGCCGCGCTCTTAATCGCGATCGCGTACGCGATGTCGCGTGCGGCGCTCTTCACCATAACCTCCGAACGGGTGGTGCTGCGCTATGGCGTTGCGATCCGGAAATACGTCAATGCGCCGTTCGCGCAAATGGCGTCGGCCCAGCTTACCCGGCGCGGCGCACGCGTGGGAGACATCGCCTTACAGCTCGAGAGCAGCGGTGTTCCCTATCTCCATCTTTGGCCGTTCGCCCGTCCGTTCCGCTTCCGCAAACCCCAGCCCATGCTGCGCGCTTTGACCGACGCGGAGGCCGCGGCGGCGATTTTGGCGAAGGCCGCGCGAGAGCGGGCGCCGGACCAGGTGAAGATCGCGCCGCTCGCCCGCGCGGGCGACGCTCAACCGGCGCCTGTCCCGTCGCCCGCTGCCGCGACGGCCGCTTAGAGGAGGAGAGAATGAGCGCTCACCATCACGATATTCGAACCCCGTTGCCGCTGCTTGTCGCCGCCGGCTGTATGATCGCAAGCGTCGTCGTCTTCACGGCGGTGTCGAAACAAACCGGCTTCGGTGCGGTCCGCGCGGCCCCGGCCACTAGCGAAGACGTCTTGCGGCTTCGGTTCGCCGACGAGGCTGATGGGGGGGTCGGCGTCTATGATCCCGCCACCGGCGAGCAGTTGTTCGTCTATGCCCCTGACCGAGACGGGTTCGTGCGCACGGCGCTGCGGGCGATGGCGTTCGACCGGCGGAAGGCCGGGGGGGATGCAATGCCGCCGTTCGAACTCGGCCGCGCCGCTTCAGGGCGTTTGACCCTGAGCGACCCATCGACGGGTCAGTGGATTTCGCTTGATGCGTTCGGCGCCGGCAACGCCCGATCGTTCGCCGCGCTCTTCGACGCAATCGCAACGGAGTAATACGGATGGCTTCTCGAAAACCCTATCATACGCCCTGCACGATCACGGTGGTGCATACTTGGGAGACCTTGGAGGCGCATGTCGAGTTAGACGGCGGCGCGCAGCCCGAGATCGGCGACCGGGTCACGGTCCACGGTGCAGCGGTGCAAGTGCCGTTTGGCGAAACGATCAAGATCCGGCGCGAGGCCACGGTCCGGCCCGCGTCGATGTTCGAAAAGCTATGGATCCGCATCCAAGCGTTTTTCGAACTCACCGAACTTTACGAGGTCAGCTTTTCAACGGGGACTTTGCGATGACGCATAATCCGGTCACAGCCGAAGAAGCTCTTGGCGAGGGCGCCAAGGATTTCGACACAACGGATACGGCGCTTGAGAATACGCTTCTTAGCCCGCGCTTCTATACGACGGACTTCGATGAAATGGATCGGCTCGATGTTACGCCGGTTCGCGCCGAATGGGACGCGCTCATCGCTGAGATGGAAAGCGACCCGAACAAGGGTCACTTCAAACGGACGGACGAGTTCGACAACATTCTCGATAAGCTCGATCCGAAGCTGCGCTTGGAATTTGTGGATTTCCTTGTGAGCTCGCTGACCGCCGAATTCTCAGGCTGCGTGCTTTATCGCGAGATCGCCCGGAAAGCGGAAAACCCCGACGTCCAAGATCTTTTCCGACTGATGAGCCGAGACGAAGCCCGCCATGCCGGCTTCATCAACCATGTCCTTCGGGACTTCGGCATCGGCGTCGATCTCGGCTTCTTAACGAAAACGAAGAAGTACACATTCTTCAAGCCGAAGTTTATTTTCTATAGCGTCTATCTGTCTGAAAAAATCGGATATGCGCGCTACATCACCATATTTCGCCAGCTAGAAAAGAATCCAAGTCAAAGATTTCATCCGATTTTTAAGTGGTTTGAAGAATGGTGTAATGACGAGTTCCGTCATGGCGAGGCGTTTGCGCTTCTTATGCGCGCCGATCCGAAGCTGCTCGCTGGGCGGAACAAACTCTGGATCCGGTTCTTCCTCCTCGCCGTCTTCGCCACCATGTATATTCGCGACCACCGGCGGCCGGCCTTCCACGAGGCCCTAGGGCTCGACCCGACGGAGTACGACTACCGCGTGTTCCATCTGACGACGGAGATTTCACGCCAGGTCTTCCCGGTGGAGATCGACCTCGACAATCCGAAATTCCGCGAGCGGTTGGAGCGGCTCCGGAAGACGGCGGATAAAATCGAAGAGGCCAAGAAGGCCGGCGGGCCGTGGAACGCGATCCGCCGCGCCGCGCTGTCGATGTCGGCGGCTGGATCATTCGCCCAGCTCTTCTTTATGCGCACGCGCAAGAACCGGCTGCCGGCGCGCGTCCGGCTCCACCCGGCCTGGTGATGTCGGAGGTCGCCGTCCCCATAATCGCCGCCCTCCTCGTTTGGTGGTCGAGCACCGGCGCGCTGATCTGGCTCGTCAACGGCGATCGCGCCCGCCATGCCTGGGTGGCGGTCGGGGCGACGGCCGCAGTCATCATTGCGATGGGCGCAGTGGTCGCCTTGCGCGACGATATGACCGTGCAAGGGGCCTATGCCGGCTTTGTCGCGGGCATAGCGCTTTGGGCGTGGCACGAAACCATGTTTCTGCTCGGCTACATCTCGGGGCCGCGCCGCGCGCCTTGCCCGCCCGGTCTCAAGACATGGCGGCGTTTCGTGGTCTCGACCCAGACCGTGATTCACCACGAACTCGCCATCGCCGCTCATGGCGCGATGATTTTGGCGCTGAGCGTCGGCGCCGGGAATTGGATGGCGTCGGCCACTTATCTTCTGCTCTGGGGCATGCGCATCAACGCCAAACTTGTCGTCTTTCTTGGGGCGCCGAATATCTCGGACCAGTTCTTACCGGCGCACCTGACTTATCTGTCGAGCTATTTCGGCAAACGCCGCATTACCGCTTTCTTCCCGCTGTTCATCACCGTTGCGACGGCGACGGCGACGCTTCTGACCCACAAGGCCTTTAGCTTGCCGGCGGGTGGGTTCGAGGCGACCGGCTGCTATCTGCTGGCGGCGCTCGCCTGGCTTGCGGTCTTCGAGCATTGGGCGTTGGTCTTGCCGGTGCCGGATGAGGCGCTTTGGGGATGGATCAGAGGAACGAACACAAAAATGGAAGACGGGCCGGCTCGCCGGCGCACCGGCTAGGGGAGGGTCTGATGGACTATGAAGCCTATTTTGAACGTGAGCTCGCCGATCTGAAGGCGGAGGGAAATTACCGCGTCTTCATCGATATCGAGCGACGGAAGGGCGCGTTTCCGTCTGCCGCTCACCATGGACGCGGCGGACCTGACACCGTCACCGTCTGGTGTTCAAACGATTATCTCGGCATGGGCCAACATCCGGCGGTGCTCGGGGCGATGCACGAGGCGCTCGACCGCTGCGGCGCCGGCGCCGGCGGCACCCGCAATATCTCTGGCACCAATCACTACCATGTCCTGCTCGAGCGCGAACTCGCCGACCTCCACGGCAAGGAAGCCGCCCTTCTGTTCACCTCGGGCTACGTCTCCAACTGGGCCGCGCTCGGTACGCTCGCGGCGCGAATCCCGGGGTGCGTGGTGGTGTCGGACGAGCTCAACCACGCTTCGATGATCGAGGGGATCCGCCACAGCAAAGCGGCGAAGCGGATCTTCCGCCATAACGATCCAATGGATCTCGAACGCAAGCTCCGCGACCTCGACCCGGACGCGCCGAAACTGGTTGCGTTCGAGTCCGTCTATTCGATGGATGGCGATATCGCCCCGATCGCCGAGTTTTGCGATGTCGCCGACCGATACGGCGCCATGACCTATCTCGACGAGGTGCATGCCGTGGGGCTCTACGGCCCGCGCGGCGGCGGCGTTGCTGAGCGCGAAGGATTAAAGGACCGTCTGACGGTGATCGAAGGGACCCTAGGC
>CAYYNG010000211.1:0-4382 GCA_964472435.1 uncultured Hyphomonadaceae bacterium
GGATTTTGCACCGGGGGCTTGGCGACCGGGCACGCGGTCCGCGACGGCTGGTTCCACACCGGCGCCGCCGTTTATTTCGATCAAGACGGCTATCTCTACATCCACGACCGGGTGAAGGACATGATCGTCTCGGGCGGCGAGAACGTCTATCCCGCCGAGGTGGAGAACGCGATTTTCGGCCATCCGGGCGTCGCGGATGTCGCCGTGATCGGCGTCCCCGACGCGCGCTGGGGCGAGGCGGTGAAAGCGCTGGTGGTCAAAGCCCCCGATGCCGATCCTTCGCCCGAGGAGATCATCGCGTGGGCCCGCGACCGCATCGCCGCCTATAAGTGCCCGAAATCGGTCGACTTCATCGAGACGATGCCGCGCAACCCCTCCGGCAAGATCCTGCGCAAAGACTTGCGCGAGCCCTATTGGAAGGGCGTCGAGCGCCGCGTCGGATAATCGAGACGAAACAGAAAAGGAGCGCTGAAATGGCCGACACCGCCCACCTGCCGCCTTTCCGACCGCTGCCGATGCGCGCGCCGGACATCGAGTTCACACAGGTCGGCGAGGCGATGTATCTGACGCCTCGGCAGGCCCCCGGCGCGCGGCCGCGGACGATCCCGCATTGCTTGGTCGAACGCGCGGCGGAGCATCCCGACCGGCCGTTCCTGAGACAGCGCCTGCCCGGCCATGGCCCGTGGCGGGAGATCAGCTATGGCGAAGCGAAGGAGGCCGTCCACGCGCTCGCCCAAAGCTTCATCGACATGGGCGCGGGCCCCGACGCCCCCGTTATGATCCTCTCCGGCAACTCGATTGAAACGGCGCTCGTGATGCTGGCGGCGCAGACCGCGGGCGCGCCGGCCGCCCCGATCAGCGTGCCCTACTCGCTGATGTCGACCGATTTTGCAAAGCTGAAGCACTGCTTCGAGGCCGTAAAACCGGCGGTGATCTTCGTCCGCGAGCTTGAGCCCTTCAAACCGGCCCTCGAAGCGTTGGGCGCCCATGGCGGCACGGTGGTGACCGCGGACGGCGCGGGCGGGGGGGTCATCTCCTATGACGAGCTCGTTTCGGCGCGGCCGACCGAAACGGTCGCCGCCGCGATGGATCGGCTCGCCGACGGCTCGATCGCCAAATACCTCTTCACGTCAGGCTCGACGGGGATGCCGAAACCCGTGCCGACCACCGAGGGCGCGCTCTGCGCCATGCTGGCTGGCCAAGAGGGTTTGCGCGACGACGCCCGGGATCCGGAACACGATGCCGACGCCGTGCCCCAGTCCCTCGACTGGATGCCGTGGAACCACATTTCCGGGTCGAACGTGAACTTCAACGGCGTTCTCTGGAACGGCGGCACGCTCTGGATCGACGAGGGCAAGCCCACGCCGGCTTTGTTCGGCACGACGATCAAGAACCTCTACGAAGTCTCGCCGCAGGTCTTCGGCTCGGCGCCCATCGCCCTCGCCATGCTCGCAGAGGCGATGGAGGAGGACGACCGGCTGCGCGCAAGCGTCTTCAAGAATCTCAGATACATGGCCTATGGCGGGGCGACCCTGTCCGACGATCTCTACGGCCGCCTTCAATCCCTGGCGATCAAAGCCACGGGCCGGCGGATCCCGATCACGACGATGTATGGCGCGACCGAGACCCAAGGCATCACCGTTGTTCATTGGGAAGTGGAACGCGTCGGCTTGGTCGGCCTCCCCCTGCCCGGGCTGACGCTAAAGGTTGTTCCCAATGGCGCGAAGCTCGAATTGCGCGTGAAAGGCCCGACCGTGATGCCCGGCTATCACAACCTTCCCGAAAAAACCGCCGAGGCGTTTGACGAGGAAGGATTCTACAAACTTGGCGACGCGGTGAAATTCGTCGATCCAGACGATCCGAACCAAGGCTTGATCTTCGATGGCCGCGTCGGCGAAGACTTCAAACTGTCATCCGGCACCTGGGTCAGCGTCGGCACGCTGCGGCCTGACTTGGTCGCAGCCTGTTCGCCGCTGATCTTCGACGCGGTCATATGCGGGCAAGACAAGAATTACGCGAGCGCCATGGTTTGGCCTTCGCCGGCGGCGGTCGAAGCGTATGGACGGGCCGCCGGCGGCGACCTCGCCCAGGCGCTTGGGAAGCTGACCACCGACATCGCCGAGAAGATCCGCGCCCACAACGCGGCGGAGAAGGGCTCCTCGCGCCGGATCAAACGGTTCACGGTCCTCACCACGCCGCCATCCATCGACGCCGGCGAAATCACCGACAAAGGCTATGTAAACCAGCGCGCCGTTCAGGACGCCCGCGCCGACACGGTGGCGCGCCTCTACGCCGATCCGCTCGACCCAGGGGTCGTGGACCTCTAACGAATTGTCAGGATTCGGCGCTTAATCTCCGCCTGAAGGTTTACCTGCGGGGGCGGAGATCATGTACGACGCGCGAGGACCAAAAACGCCGTTCGAGGCGAACAACCTGGCCTTCGGCGGGGTCGTGATCGCCGCGGTCGCGGGATCGTTCTTTGTTGTCTCAGCGCTCTCGGGCGGCGGGGACGCCGGATCGGCTCCACCCGCCCCGCTCGGCGAGGGCCTCCTGACGCGCACCTTCCCCGAACCGGAGGCGCGGCGTTACTTGATGGCGCTTCAATCCATCGATGCCAAGGCCTATCGGAACCTTGAAACACGGATCGCAAACGTCGGCGGCGGGCCGCGGAGCCGGCAGATCAGGACGCTTTTCGAGCATAGCTCAGAAGTGCTGCAGCGCCACGCCGCGACGCTCGCCGGTGTCGACGCCCGCCATATCGACGGTTTGTTGGACATCACCCGCAATAGCCTGCGCGCCGCGAACGGCAGCGGTTCGGAATGGTGCCTGGGCGCCAGCTATGAAGCGTTGGCGGCGGACCTTTCACCCTCAGACATCGATCAAGCCGAAGACCTCATCTACGGCATGGACGGCATGTACACGTTCGGGGCGGCCTTTAGCGCCCAGCTTCTGGAAGCGGCCGCCGACGCCAAAGCCAATCCGAGGACCCGCGGCCCGATGACGGCGGCCGACGAAGCCGCCATCCAAGGCGTCTTCGTCTCGCTGATCCAAGAACCTGAGATCATGCAGCTTATGGTCGGCGCCCAATCGGGCGACCCCGCCGCTGCCGTGCGCGACATCAATGTTTGCGACGTCGCACTGACGGCGGTTTCCGCGATCAAAACGCTTCCCTCCGGCGCCAAGGAGCGACTTTGGGCGACCGCGCTCAGCGGCTCCGCGGACGGGCTCTCGGGCCTTGGCGATTTGGGCGGCCTGGGCGGGTTCTAGCCCATCTCCGGCGCCGCAGCGCCGACGCCCCGCCGCAAAGGCGAAACCCCGCCATCGACGCCAATGACCGGCGGGCCGCATTTCGAGATTGGCGCCGCCCCGGATTGAGGCCATTTTCGCAATCGCGATGGCCGATCAGAACCTGAAATCCTTCTTTGCGAAATTCGGCGCGCCGACCTTCGGTCTGCCGGACATGACCCTGCGCGACTTCAGCGGGCTCGACCTAACCCAAACAGCGAACGCGCTGCGACAAAGCTTCTACCGCGCCACCCGGTCGGTGGAGACCGATCCGCCTATTCTGGCCGAGGTGTCGACCCTGCCGGTGGACGGCGCCGACGGCGCCGTCAAAGCGCGGCTCTATACGCCGCAAGCCGCCGGCATCGGCCCCGGGCCCGGGAGCGGCTTCTTCCTTGGCGGCGGGTGCTCCCTAGGCGATCTTGAAAGCCATGACATGGTCTGCCGTCGGTTGGCCGACGCCTCGCGCTGCCGCGTTCTGTCGGTCGACTACCGCCTCGCGCCGGAGCACAAATTCCCAACCGCGCATAACGACGCGGAGACCGCCTGGCGGTGGGCTGTCGAGCGATGCGACATCCTGAATATGGATCCTGACAGGCTCGCGGTCGCCGGCGACTCGGCCGGCGGCAACCTCTCCGCCTTCATCGCTCAGGAAATGGTCCGTGCGGGCGGCCCGCAACCGGCCTTCCAGATCCTCCTCTACCCCCTCGTTCAATTCGTCGACATCCGCGCGAAAAAGATGACGGTGCAAGAAAGCGGGTTCTTCATTTCACCGAACCTCTTTGATTACTTCCGCGACGCCTATGTCGACCGGGCGGTGGATCGCATGGACAAGCGGGTGTCGCCCTTGTTCGCGCCCGACGAGGAGTTCCGGGGCCTGCCGCCGGCCCACGTCGTCCTGTGCGGATGGGATCCTTTGAAGGACGAGGGCCAAGCCTACGCCGACAAAATGGCCCATTGGGGCGTTCCTGTGACCGTGAAGACCTATCCGACCATGGTGCACGGCTTTCTAAACCTCACGGCGATGCTGCCCCAGGCGCGCGACGCAATCGCCGACGCCGGGAAGATCGCCGGCCGAACCCTCGGCGCCCTCGCCGCTT
>CAYYNG010000212.1:0-4380 GCA_964472435.1 uncultured Hyphomonadaceae bacterium
GGCAGCCTTGAGGTTCGATCATATCGACGCTCACCTCCGCGCCCAACGGATGGTCGGCGTGCCCTACACCGACGACATGATCGAAAACGCGCGGGCCGACCTCGTCGCCCAGGTGAACCCCGAGGCCGACTATGACGCCCAGGACGCGCTGGTCGCCCGCTATGAGGCGGCCGCGGGGCGCGAGGGAACCGTGCAGCTGCGCGACTATGACGGCGACCCCTCTCGGATCACCGAGATGGATGCGCTGATCGCTTACATGCAGATGCTCGGCACCCTCGTCGATTTCTCAGTCTATGAGGCCCAAGACCTCGAGAACCGTCGTTAGGAGCGCCCGTGATGTATGAAACCCTCGCAAGCTTCGCCCAGACCGGCGGCCTTCTTTACTTCGTTCTGATCTTCGCAGGCGTGGTCGCCTACGCGCTCTGGCCGAAGAACCAGAAAACGTTCGACGCAGCCGCAAAGCTGCCCCTCTCCGACAAGGAGCCCGGCGATGACTGACGCCCCCAAGGATGTCGACGCTTATTCCGGCGTCGAAACCACCGGCCATGAATGGGATGGGATCAAAGAGCTGAACAACCCCCTGCCTCGCTGGTGGCTGATCATATGGTACGCCACCATCGCTTGGGCCCTCGTCTATATGGTGTTCATGCCGGCCCTGCCGGCCCTGCCGGGCCTTGGAACGAACACGCCGGGCGTTCGGGGGCACTCCGATCGGGTGAACGTCGCCGCGGATCTCGACGCGCTGCGCTCCGAGCGGGCGGGCGGCGGGGCGGCTCTGGTGGCCGCAAGCTCGCTTCAGGACATCGAAACGGACCTTAATCTGCAGCAGTTCGCGCTTGCCATGGGCGAGAGCGCCTTCGGCGACAATTGCGCCACCTGCCACGGCGCCGGCGGGCGCGGAGCGATCGGATATCCCAGCCTCGCCGATGATGTTTGGCTCTGGGACGGCACGCTCGAAGGGATCGAGCATACGATCCGCCACGGCGTTCGCCATGAAGGCGACAGCGAAACGCGGTTTTCGATGATGCCCGCTTTCGGCCGCGACGGGATTTTGAACCGCGGCCAGATCCGGGACGTTGCGGCCTATGTCCGGCATCTGGGGGGCGCCGAGATCGACCCCGAAGCGCTCGAAAACGGCGCGGAGATCTGGAACACGCAGTGTTTCGCCTGCCATGGCATGGACGGCACAGGCGATCGCAGCCAGGGCGCGCCGAACCTCACCGACGCTGAATGGCTGTTCGGCGGCGACGAAGAGGATATCCGCGCGACGATCTATAACGCCCGCAATGCGCACATGCCGGCTTGGCAGGACCGCCTCGACGATCCGACCATCCGTGCGCTTGCGGTCTACGTCCACACGCTAGGCGGCGGAGAGTAAAGACATGGGCCGCGTTCCGCTCGACATCTCCAGACCGCCAGCCGCCCCTACTCCGCCGCCGCACCAGGATCTCTACGCAAAGCGCGAGCAAATCTATCCGAAGCTCGCCCATGGCCGGTTTCGGACCGTGAAATGGGTCGTCATGGCGCTTACGCTGGGCGTCTATTACCTCATTCCGTGGCTGCGTTGGGAGCGTGGGGAGGGCATTCCGAACCAAGCCGTGCTCGCCGATTTCGAGGGAGAGAAATTCTATTTCTTCATGATCGAGATCTGGCCGCAAGAAGCCTATTATCTCGCTGGCTTGATGATCGTCGCGGCCCTCGGGCTCTTCCTTGTGACCGCGCTCTTCGGCCGGGTTTGGTGTGGATACACCTGCCCGCAAACCGTTTGGACCGATCTCTATATCTGGGTCGAGCGCGCCTTCGAGGGCGACCGCGCCGCGCGAATTCGGCTCGATAAGGCGCCTTGGAGTTTGAAGAAGGCCGCGCGAAAGATCGGCAAGCACACTGTTTGGCTGGTCATCGCCTTTTGGACGGGCGGCGCATTCATTCTCTACTTCCACGACGCACCGAGCGTCGCGCGCGGCTGGTTCACCGGCGAAGCGCCGCTTTCAGCGTATTGGTTCGCAGGGCTTCTCACCTTCACGACCTATTTCCTAGCCGGCACGATGCGCGAGCAGGTCTGCACCTATATGTGCCCATGGCCGCGGATCCAGGGCGCGCTCACCGACGAGCACGCTCTCAATGTCACCTACCGTTATGACCGCGGGGAGCCGCGAGGCCCGCACCGGAAGGGTGAGAGCTGGGAGGGGCGGGGCGATTGCATCGACTGCAATCAATGCGTCCAGGTCTGCCCGGTCGGGATCGACATCCGCGACGGCTCCCAACTGGCCTGCATCCACTGCGCCCTTTGCATCGACGCCTGCGACCAGATGATGGACCGCATCGATCGGCCGCGTGGATTGATCGCCTACGACACCGATGCCGCAGTGGCCGAGCGCGCCGCCGGTCGGACCGCGGCTTACCGCCTGTTACGGCCGCGCACCGCGCTTTATGCCGCGCTGATTGTCGCGATCTCCGCGCTCATGATCTTTGGGCTCGCCAACCGGCCGACCTTTGAAATCAATGCGCTAAAGGACCGTTCACCACCCTTCGTGCGCTTGTCGGACGGCTCATTGCGCACGGGCTACAGCCTCAAACTCGTCAACCGGAACCCGGCGCCTCGCGATTTAACGGTCAGCCTCAGCGGGCTGGAGGGGGCCGATTTCGAAGTCGTGGGCGTCGGGGCCCCGACGGACGGCGCGCTGACCTTGCCCGTCGGGGCCCATGGTGTTGATCGATACCGGCTGCTCGTCACCGTACCGCCCGGAGCGCTCGACGGCCGCGTCATTTTCGGTCTCAGCGTCACCGATGAGACGACAGGCGAAACCCATGTGAATCGAACGTCTTTCGTGGGACCGGGAGGAGATCGATGATCGATCGCGAAGTCTCCGGCAAGCCTTTGAAAGGCTGGCACGTTCTGGTTTGGCTTCTTGCCTTCTTTGGGGTGATGTTCGCCGTCAACGGCGTCTTTGTCGCAAAGGCCATCTCCAGCTTCCCTGGCGAGTCTGAACGCAAGTCCTACCGCCAAGGGCTGGACTATAATGCGACGCTCGCCAGCCGGCGCGCACAAGCGGCGCTCGGCTGGGGTATGGCCGTGGGGCTTGAACGCGACGGCGACGCCGCGCGCCTCCTCGTTCGCGTCAAAGACGCTGACGAGGCGCCGGTCTCGGGCCTGCGCTTAGTCGCCGATCTCCGCCACGGCGCCGACAAGGCTTCAAGGATTCTCGAATTGTCTCACCTCGGCGGCGGGGTCTATGCGGCCGATGCAACCGATTTGAGGCGCGGCGTCTGGCGCGCCCGCGTCGCCGCACAGCGCCTCGGCGAGAACGATGTCGCTTTCGAAGCTGAGAAGACCCTGATCGCTCCATGAGCTCGGCCACCCTTTCCCACGGTTGCCCGTCGGGCCTTTCGCCGCCGACCGAGGGGAGCGCCGTCGACCCGTCGGCCTTCGTTCGCGAGGCGGAGGGGCGGAAATCCCTCTCCCTCCTCGTGCGCGGCGCCAAATGCGCGGGCTGTCTTTCGAAGATCGAAGGCGCTCTGGCGGCCCTGCCCGGCGTCGAATCCGCACGGCTGAATCTTTCCAATGGCCGGTGCGACGTCGCCTGGCGCGGCGGCCTCGCCCCGGCGCAGGTGGCCGGCGCGGTTGCGGATCTCGGCTATGGGGTCTCCGCTTTCGATCCCTCCTCCGCAGAGAACGCGGCGACGCAGGAAGAGCGGGCGCTCTTGCTCGCCCTCGGCGTTGCAGGATTCAGCGCGGCGAACGTCATGCTGCTCTCGATCTCGGTTTGGGCCGGCGTCGGCGAGATGGGCGAGGCGACGCGCACCCTCCTGCACTGGATCTCGGGGGCGATTGCAGCGCCGGCGGCGCTGTTCGCCGGCCGGCCCTTCTTTCGCTCGGCCTGGGCGGCGCTCCGCCGCGGCCACGCGAATATGGATGTTCCGATCTCCCTCGCCGTCATCCTGGCTTTGGGCGTCAGCGTTGCAGAAACGGCGCGGGGCGGCGCGCACGCCTATTTCGACGCCTGCCTTATGCTTCTGTTTTTTTTGCTGATCGGCCGGTTTCTTGAGGCCCGCCTGCGTCGTCGGGCGCATTCGGCGGCCCATGCTTTGGCCGCGCTGCAATCGGCGACGGCAACGCGCATCGATGCGTACGGGGTGGCGCGGGCGGTCAAAACCTCTGAGATCGAAGCGGGCGACCGCATTCTTCTTGCGCCTGGGGAACGAGCGGCCGTCGACTTCGACCTTGTAGACGGGGTGGCTGAGATCGACGAAAGCCTTGTCAGCGGCGAGAGCGCGCCACGCTCGATCGCGCCCGGGGCCAGGGTGTTCGCCGGTTCGATCAATCTCAGCGCCGCGGTGCCGGGCCGCGTGATCGCGCCCGCCGACGCCAGCCTCCTCGCC
>CAYYNG010000213.1:0-4369 GCA_964472435.1 uncultured Hyphomonadaceae bacterium
GATCTTGTAAGGGTCTTTTGGGGCGTTGGTGATTGGAATCGTGGCCTTGGCGGGCTGCTTTAACCTTGTTCACGTTTCTGTGGAACCGTTTGATGGCGGGGCCGTCACACGCGTGTGTTAATTGGCGGCATGGCGTCATAACACGACGGGATGATCCTTCTGACCGGTGCGACCGGGGTCTTGGGCGTGGAGACGGCGGCGCGCCTGCCGGCCGATCGGGTGATCCTCGCGCGCCACCGCGCCCGGCCCGCCGCCAGCGCACGCCAAGCGAGGATCGACATCTCCGAGCCCGGATTGGGTCTTGCCGCGGCGGACTATGACGGGCTCGCCGCAACCGTCTCTGTCGTTGTTCACGCGGCGGCGATCACGGAAATGTCCGGCGACGACGCCGCGCTCGACGCCACCAATGTCGCCGGGGCGCGCCATGTCGCCGAATTCGCCCGGGATGCGGGCGCGATCCTTCACTTCGTGTCGACGGCCTATTGCGACCCCGCCCGGTGCGCGCCGGGCGCGGAGGCCTCGCCCTATATTCGCTCGAAGCGAGCGGCCGAAGCGGCGGTCCTCGAAACCGCGCCCAGGGCCACGATCATCCGCCCGTCGATCCTGATCGGCCATTCTGAAACGGGCCGTATCGCGTCGGAACAGGGCTTCCATCTGTTTGTCGCGGCGATCTTGAAGAGCCGCCTGCCCTTCATTCCCCTTTCGCGCGGGGCCTATTGCGACTTCATTCCAGCGGACGTCGCCGCCGCAGCGCTGGCCCGAATCGTCGCGGCCCCTGAGATCGGCCGGACCTATTGGCTGACGGCGGGGGCCGACGCAGTCACCGTTGAGGACTTGATGGATTTCGGCCGCCCCTTCGCCGAGCGGCTCGGCCGCGATCTCGACGCGGTTCCGCTGATGGAGCCGGCCGAGGCGCGGGCGATGCTCGACGCTGATCCAAGGATCCGCGGCCGCTTGCGCGCGAAACTCGATCTTCTGCTGCAATTGGCCGAGGTGATGGCGACGCCGGAGCCGTTCCCCTCGGATTCGAACGCGCTTCGCAACGGTGAACCGCCCGTCGACAAGCGCACGCTTCAAACCGCATTCAACGCCAATATGGAGGCCTGGCTCGCTGGCGGCGGTCACGGCAAGAGCAGGCAGGCGTCGCCGTAGGAGTAGAACCTGTAGCCTTCCGCGATTGCGTGGGCGTAGGCCGCCTGCATCACATCGGTCCCCATCAGCGCGCAGACCAGCATGAAGAGGCTCGACCGGGGAAGGTGGAAGTTGGTCATCAAGCCATCCGTCGCCCGCACGGGATCGCCTGGCTGGATGAAAATATCGGTGGGCCCCGCAACCGAACGGATCGCGCCTGCGGGGTCGACCGCGCTTTCAAGCGTACGCATCGCTGTGGTTCCGACGGGGACGACGCGCAACCCGCGGCGGCGGACCGCGTTCAGCCGCGCCGCCGTGTTATCGGAGATGGAGCGCCATTCGTCGTGCAGCCGGCGTTCCTGGATTTGTCGATCCGTCAACGGCGCAAACGTTCCGAGTCCGACATGGAGGCGCACCGTCTCCCGGCCGAGCTCCGCCCGTGCGATACGGGCAAGCAGCGCTTCGGTGAAATGAAGGCCGGCGGTGGGCGCAGCAACCGACCCCGCCTCCTCTCCGGCGAAGCGGGTCTGGTAGTCGACCCGGTCCCGCGCGTCGGCGGCGCGGCGGCGGGCGATGTAGGGCGGCAACGGCATTGCGCCATGGGCGTCTAGCGCGGCGTCGAGCGCCGCACCGGCAAGGGTGAATTCAAGCTCGACCTCGCCGCCGGCACGCTTCAAGGCGAGGTCTGCGCGCAAACCTCCATCGAATAGGATCCGGTCGCCCTCCATAAGCCGCCGCCCCGGACGCGCCAGCGCGAGCCACCGCGGCGGGCTGAGCCTGACCACGAGATTGGCGTCCACCGCGACGTCCGACCCCGCCCCGTCCCGAGCCGGCCGAACGCCTTTGAGAGCGGCGGGCAGCACCCGCGTGTCATTGAAGACCAGCGTGTCGCCGCGCTCCAATAGATCGGGAAGATCGCGCACGACGCGGTCCTGCAGCGCGCCGTTCCCGTGCACGACCAGAAGGCGCGCAGCGTCGCGCGGCTGGATCGGGCGGAGCGCGATGCGCGCTTCAGGCAGCTCGAAGTCGAAGGCGTCTAGGTCCACCGCCGCCGGTCAGCCCTCGACAATGGCGGGCGTCTGGGGCAGGTCGCATACGTCCGTACCGGTCTCGAGGCCTGCCAAACGGGACCTGATTTCCGGCGCATCCGTCCGGCCGACCCACACCCGAGGCCGCTCTGATGGCGCAAGATCCGCCGCGACCCTCGCCTCGCGCAGAATGTCCGGGGTGGTCACGACGCCGTTCGTCTCCTCGGCGCCGGCGCGGAGGGACCGGACCACGTCCAGCCCCGCAACCATGTGGCCCCAGGCCGTATATTGCTGGTCGAGATGGTGGGAGGTGTCGCGCAAAAGGAAGAACTGCGCATTCGCGCTGTTAGGGTCGTTGGTCCGTGCGGTCGACACGACGCCCGCGCAATGGGGCATCCAGCTGTCCACCCGGCCGTCTTCGGTGAGTTGGGCGAGGTACTTCGACTGCGTGCGGACGGGCGCGCCTTTGTAATATCCATAGGTCGAAGCGCCCTCCGTTCCGATCATGTCGAAGGGCGTTTCCGCCGGGTCGCGCCGGAAGGTGAACTCCCCCATAATGTTCGGAAAGGGCGAGGGCTCCTGGTGGAGCGCCTCAATATCCCCGCCCTGAGCCATGAAACCGTCGATCACGCGGTGAAACGCCGTGCCGTCATACTTGCCGGACCGGATGATTTCGCGAAACTGCGTCACATGGTTCGGCGCGACTTCGGGCACAGCCTCGATTAGAACGCGGCCCTTTGTCGTTTCAAAGATAAAGAGGTTCTCGGGATCGACCTCGCGCCATTCCGCGCGATCGAGATCCTCGCCGATCTGCTGCGAAACGGGGGTCGCCTCTTGGGCAGACGCGCCGAAACCAAAGGCCGTCGCCAACGCCGCCATCACACTGGTGAAACGCTTCATACTTGATACTTCTCCAGAAGCTCCGTCCTGACCTTCGGCGGCACGAAGTGGCTGACATCGCCGCCAAGCCGCGCGATCTCCTTTACGAGCCGCGACGCCACCGCCTGGTGTTGATGATCGGCCATCAGAAAGACGGTTTCAACATCGGGGTTCAGCTTCTCGTTCATCCCGACCATCTGAAACTCGTATTCGAAGTCGGAGACGGCTCGAAGGCCGCGGATGATGGTCTGCACGCCGTTCTCGACCGCGAAGTGCATGAGCAGGCTGTCGAACGGTTTGACGACGACGTCGGCGAGCCCTGCGCCGCCGCTGACGCGGGCCGCTTCCCGCTCAACGATCGCAACGCGCTCTTCGAGGGAGAACAAAGGGCCCTTGTCGCGGTTGACGGCGACGCCGATGATCAGCCGGTCCACCAGCTTGACCGCTCGCGAAATGATATCGAGGTGGCCATTGGTCAGCGGATCGAAAGTCCCTGGATAAAGTCCGATACGTTCCATAGGGCCGCTCCGCGCGTGGGTTCGTTTAGGCGTCGCCTCCGGAAGGCTCCGGCCCGCCGGGCTCATCTAGGGCCTCATCGGCTTGTTCCACAAGGCGTTCGACGGACACAACGGTTTCATCGGCCGCCGTGCGGATGACGCGGACCCCTTGCGTCGCGCGCCCGGCCTGACGGATCTGGCCGACCGGCGTGCGGATCAATTGCCCGCCGTCGGTGACCAGCATCACCTCGTCCGCTTCATCGACAGAGAAGGAGGCGACCAAGCGCTGATCCTGCGAAATCCGATGCGCAATCAGGCCTTTGCCGCCGCGGCCCGTGACCCGGTAATCGTAGGCGCTGGCGCGCTTGCCCATGCCATCGGCGGTGACGGTGAGGATAAGCTGCTCCGCTGCGCCGAGCTCGGCGATGCGTTCAGGGGTCAGCGCCGCGTCCTCCCCGACATCCGCCTCGTCGTCGTCGCTGACGACATCATCGGCCATGTCTTCACCTTCGGAGGCGCGGCGCATGGCGGCGGCGTGTTTCAGATAGGCGCGCGCTTCGGGAGATGAGACCTCCACATGCCGCAGGACGGCCAGCGAAATCACCTCGTCCCCCTCGCCGAGCCGAACGCCGCGGACGCCGGTCGAGGTGCGCCCGGCGAACACCCGAACATCGTCGACCCGGAACCGGATGCATTGGGCGAGCGCAGTCGTCAGCAGGATGTCGTCCTTCTCCGAGCAGATCTCGACGCCGACAATGCCGTCGCCTTCATCGGGCTTCATGGCGATTTTGCCGTTGCGGTTCACCTGGACGAAGTCGGAGAGCTTGTTGCGCC
>CAYYNG010000214.1:0-4347 GCA_964472435.1 uncultured Hyphomonadaceae bacterium
ATCATCGGGGTCGCCCCCGCCGGGGCCGAAATCTCGACGCGGCCCTTCCAATTGGTAACCGGCCGCGTCAGGCGCGGGACAGCGTTCGGCGGCGCGCGGGGCCGCACCGACGTGCCGACGATCGTCGACCTCTACATGGAGGGCCGCATCGACATCGACAGCCTCATCACGCACACGATGCCGCTTGAGGAGATCAATCGGGCGTTCGACCTCATGCATGCCGGCGACAGTATCCGGAGCGTCGCGCTTTACTAGGGCGGTTTCAGCTGCTGTGGAGACTGCAATCGCGGGACGGGGGCATGTCGCAATCCGATGCGGCGCGAGATTACCGCGCGCCGAAGGTCAATGACGTTGTGTAACTCCTATAGTCAGTCCCAGCTCCTTCCGGAGCGGGCGCTTCATATCGGACCATGACGAGATGCGCGCCCTGGTGTTCAATCGGCAGGTCAATCAAGCCCGCCGCATCGGTCTCGAACGCCAGGTCATCGCCGCCGCCCCGTGAGAGCACAACCGTCTGGCCGGCTAAGGGCGCGCCGTCGAACGTAACCCTTGACGACAGACGACCGCCGGACACGACGCTGTTAGGGTGCGAGACGGGTTCGATCGCAAGGCGTCCAATTCGATGGTCGACGGTCTCGCGGGTAAGGTCTCCGATCGTTACGTAGACATCGGCTACGGTCTCAGTCTGACTGGAGACGGCGATCGCACCATCGGGAACGCCGCCCTCGGCCGGCGGCGGCGACAGCACGCCATTTATGATATATCGATCAAGTCGGCGGCCGAGGCGGACACCGGTCGTCAAACGGTAGGTCCCGGGCCCGTCAAATTCGGCTTCCAAGACCGTCCGATCGTGCGTGGTCACGCTTCGTCGAAACTCCGATCGCTCGCCGTTTGGCGTCAGTATATGGAAGTCGTCTGATTGGACCGCGACTTGCGGCGATGGGAACGCGGCCGAGAACGACGCTGTGACGACGAGGCGGTCGCCCTCCTCTGGGAAAAAAGCGCTCGGAAGCAAGAACGACGTGTGCGCAGCGGCCTGCGATGCCGCAACCAGAGCCGCGGCGGCGGCCGAAACCAGACGGCTCATGCGTCGCTTTCCGACTCCGATCATCGACCCGCAAGCTCAACGGACGCGGGGCGCAGGCGGTCTTCAAGCGTCCCAAGTTCCGCCGTTGTAAACTCCGCAATCGTGGCTCGCGCCGCCTCGGCCGCAGCGGCCAACTCCATTTCGCCGGCTGCGACGGCCTCGGCGTAGTCGAGTAACGGCGCATAGAGATCCTCGGGCTCGCCCTGCAACGTGAGCGCGAACGCCGGGAGCTCATCCTCCAGACGCGTCCATTCCGCGCGAACGTTCGCCCAATAATCGGCCGTCGCCGTCCAATAATCATCGGCCGCGGCGACCGTGAATTCATCGAACCGAGTATAAGTGTTCACTCCGATCTCTCGAACCAGGACATGCGGCTCGCCGGTGAGCACGAGCTTTGAATTGTCCTGTTCATGCACCCAGCCATCGGGGGTGATGGCGTGGCGATTGACGGCGAGCACGGCGTGATAGTCGTCGCGGGTCGTCATGTCCCGGCGCGGCAACGGGCGCATCTCGGCGGGCGGCGTCCACTCCGACACGCCGTTTGCATGAGACCAGGCCCCCACCGCGCCATAACGCGGGCTGTCGTCGACCTGGTAGACCGTTTGCGACCAACGGCCAGACCGCTCGGCTTCAGGCACTGCCCGTGTTTCCCATGCATTGCCCCCAACAAATACGAGCACCTCCTCAGGCTCGTAAGCCCAATCCTGACGCCAGTGCTTGATCGGGATCGCCTCGTCGCCGCCAACAACGAGGATATGCTGGAGACTGATGAACTCGCCCCGATCCTCGATCACGCGGACGACTTCATGGGCGCCGGAGACGTAACGGTCCTTCGGCGCATAGCCTTCGGTGAACGCGACCGTCTCAACGAAATCAAAGCGAACGTCGAATTCGCCCGCCATGGCGAGGATGGCCTGCCGGTCGGCCTCGAACTCAGCCTCGCTATGAACCCGTGTCGATAACGCGATCGCCGGCGCCGCTTCCGTGGCGATAGAGGCGCAGCCCGCAATCGCCGCGATCGCAGCGGTCGCGCCCAAGAAATGCGTCAGTGATCTAAGTGCGGTCATGATCTCGTTCCCCTGAATGTTCCGACCTCGCCGGACCGTTTCATCGTCGCCCTATATAATGCGAATGATTCTTACTTGCAAAAATAAGCGCGCGAGTCTATCCCCGGCATGTCTTGAGAATGATTGTCAATCGCGGGGAAATGTCAATGAGATCGCGTTCCATCTTTGGCGCTCTGTCGGGCGCGCTTATCGCCGGACACGCGTCTGCGCAATCGGTCGCCGAGCCTGACCTCCCGCAAGAGGAAGACGAGGTGCGGCTCGCGCCCATCTCTGTCTATGCGACGCGAAACGCGATTTCGTCCTTCGAGTATCCTGGCCAGGTCACGGTCGTCGAACGGGACGTGATCTTGGACTTCAATCCCTCAGCGCTCGCCGAGGTTTTTCAAGCCATACCAGGCGCACAATTCGATTCCGGCCCAAGACGCACGGGCGATGCGCCCACCGTGCGCGGCCTCTCCGGCAGCGGCGTCCTGATTTTCCTCGACGGGGCGCGGCAGAGTTTTGTCTCGGGTCATGACGGCCGGGTTTTTGTCGACCCCGAGCTGGTTCAGGCCGTGGAAGTCGTTCGCGGTCCCACCTCCGCGCTCTACGGCTCCGGCGCGCTCGGCGGCGTGATCGCAACACGGACCATCACCGCCGCGGACGTCCTCGCCGACGGCGAACAGTTCGGGTTTCGCCTGAATTCGGGCTTCCAGTCGGTCAACGACGAGTATCGGGTCGGCGCGACGGGCGTGTGGCGGTCGGAGAACGGTCTCTTCGACGTGGTCGGCCATCTCACCTATCGCGACTCCGGCAGCATCGAACTCGGAAACGACTTCGCCCTGCCAGCGGATGACGAGATCCTTTCCTCGCTCCTTAAGACGACGATCCGACCGACCGATGGTTTTGAACTCTTTGCGTCCTGGATTCGGTTCGGCAGCGACTCCACCGATCCGCAAAACCCCCAAGGCGCCAACCTCGCGGGGCCGGCCAACGAACTTGTTTTCCGAGATATCGAAAGCAACACATTCCAAGGCGGGCTTCGCTGGAACCCTGCTCGGAACGACCTGATCAATTTCAACCTTGTGGGCTACTACACGGAAAACGGGGTCGAGGAAGACGAAGTTGAAACCCCGCGGATCACTGATCGCGAGGTTGAGACCTTCGGCTTTTCGATCGACAATCGATCGCGCTTTTCGTTCGGTGACGCCGCGTCTTTGGTCTTTACTTACGGCGCGGAATACTTCGAGGACGAGCAAATCGGCACGGACACCGACACGGCGGACGGGACCCGCGGCGGCGTGCCCGACGCGACGACCGAATTCGTCGGCGCGTTCATCCAAGCTGAACTGACGCTCACCGAGCTTGGCCCGGTCCCCGGCGAGGTCAGCCTCATCCCCGGCGTGCGCTGGGACAGTTTTGAAACGACGGAACCCGCCGGGACATTCGACATCGACGAAAACGAGGTCTCGCCAAAAATCGGCGCGTCCTACCGACCCGTGCAACCATTGCTCCTGTTCGGCAATTACGCCGAGGGCTTCCGCGCTCCCTCGTTCAACGAGGCCTTCGCCGACGGCGTCCACTTCACCGTTCCTGACCTCAGCGCGCCGCCCGGACCATTTGGCCCGTCCTTCGTCTCCAATCTTTTTGTTGGAAACCCGGATCTCGAAGCGGAGACCTCGCGAACGTGGGAGGTCGGCGCGGGTCTCGATCTCACAGGGTTTCTTGGCCGAAGCGACGCCTTCACGATCAAGGGCTCCTATTACAATTCCGACGTGGACAATCTCATCGGCCTCGACGTCAACACTCCGCTGGGATGCTTTTTCGCCCCAGCGAACGCGCCGCCGGGCCTGCCGCCTTTTGTTGTGGCATCCATGCCCTGCGGCACCGGAGCCGAGTTCGGCAATACCAGCCAAAACATCAATATCGCCAACGCCGAAATCGAAGGCGTCGAGGTCGAGTACAGCTACGACTCCGAGTTCTTTTACAGTCGCGGCAATCTCACCACGATAAACGGCGTCGACGTCGACACCGGCGCGTTTCTCGAAGGCGTGAAGCACATCGCGCCGGGAACGCCGGTCGTTCCGCCCGCGCCAATGTTGGCCGAGGGGGAGGATGCCGGCCCGCCCGCGCGCAAGGGGGCCGGGATGGGCGCCATTGCGCTCGGGGCCGCCGCAGCGGTCGTCGACGTCGCCTTCTTTGCCTTGGGCCACC
>CAYYNG010000215.1:0-4346 GCA_964472435.1 uncultured Hyphomonadaceae bacterium
CGGCGTCCAATAGGACGGCGACCCCGCCAGCCTCCAGCTCCAATCCGCCATTGAACGTTGGGATTGCGGCGCCGACCAGGAACACGGCGATCGCCGCGCCGCCAATGTACCATTCGTCGAGTTCGAGAAGTTTCATGATGCTGTTCATTTGTATGGCCCCTTCTTGCGGTCGCATCATTTGGATAGGTGCTTAGTTGCCTTCGAGATCGCGGAACTCTTTGCGCAGGCGCCACTCGTCCGAAGTGACGTTGCGTTCGAGGTTCTGCAAACGGTCGTCTAAGTCGCGGAATTTGTATTTGAGATTTGAGAACGTCACCGATGGACGGTCGCTGACGCTGCGCCAGAAGGCGTCCTCCTCGGGGCTCATATTCGCATGGCCGCGCGGACGCTTGGGCGTGATCATCCAGGTCACGATATAGGCGAGGAGGATCATCGGTCCGGTCATGAAGAAGATCAGGATCGCAGCCAGCCGCACCAAGAGGGCGTCCCAGCCGAAGCGCTCGGCGAGCCCGCCGCAAACCCCGGCGACCACGTTGTCCTCGCGCGAGCGGAAGAACCGCTTCGGGTTGGGCGATTTATCGTAGTCGTAGGACACTTAGTTTCTCCTTTCGTCGGGGTGGGAGGCCGGACGTGCGGCCCGGCCGGATTCGGCTTCAATCAAGGATTCGAGGGTTTCGATCCGGCGTTCCATGCGCTTGGCGGATCGCCAGAGGTCTTCGAGCATGCGCTCATCGTCCGGCTGCAGTTTCCGCTGTTTTCCCCAGAGCGTGATGTAGTGAAAGATCATCCACGGCAGGAAAACGAAGATCGAGAGGATCGCGATGATCGGGATGATGAGCGCTTCATGCATCGCCTAGTCCTCGGACTTTTCAGCTTTCGGCTTCGACGCTGGTTTTGAGCGCTTCCGCTTCAGGGCTTCGAGCTCCTTTTCGATGGACTCGTTTTGCGCGAGCGCGGCGAACTCGGCTTCCAGGCTCGGCTCGCGGCCTTTGATGGTTTCGGCGTAGGCCTCCATCTCGTCGACCTTTCTTTCGACCGCCGCATAACGGGCGAGGGCGTCGTCGACCCGGCCGTCATAGGTCTGGGACCTGACGCGGATCCGCTGCTCGGCCGCTTCCCGGCGCATCATCAGTGCGCGGTGCTTGGCTTTCGCTTCGTCGAGCTTGGCTTGCAGCTTCCCAAGGTCGTCCTGTCGCTTTTCGAACGCCTCCTCGGCCATCTCCATCGCCTCGCGGCGGCGATCGATCTCGCCTTCCGCTTTCTGCTTGGCGATCAGCGCGCCGCGGGCGAGGTCCTCGCGGCCCTTGTCGATGGCAAGCTCGGCCTTCTCAGCCCAGTCGTCGCGCACGGTTTCATAATGCGTGATCTCGCGCTGCATCTCTTTCTTGTCGGCCATCGCGCGGGCGGCGGCGGTGCGCACTTCGACCAGCGTGTCTTCCATCTCTTGGATCATGAGGCGTGCGATTTTTTCGGGGTTTTCGGCGCTGTCGAGCATCGCATTGATGTTCGAATTGATGATGTCGCCGAAGCGGGAGAAAAGGCCCATTGGGTCAGCTCCTTCTTTGTTGCTGTCGTTTCGAGGCGAGGGGGGCTTAGAAGAAGAGCCCGCCGAGAAGGATCCCGGCTGCGAAGAACATCCAGCATTCCGCCGGCCGCGTGCTCAGCCACCGGCCAAACCGGCCCGCTTCGCCGCGATATCTCCGCTCTCTGTCATAGGCTCCGTCGTTCATATCGTCCTCTCTTTGGTTGGGCGGCCCCCGCCGCCTTGAGCCCCTTACCCTTTACAAGGACCGTGCCAGTTTGATGCTAACGATTTAGTGCTTTGATAAAATTCATTAAATTTATGGATTGGTGAAAACCGCGAGATTTTTTTCGTGTAAATAACTATTTTATATAGCATATTATACCATATTATTCGCATGAATGACCTAGAAAACGCTCTCCATGGCGCTCGCTGAACGCGCCCCGCAATTGGTCGGCGAAGCGCCGGCTTGGCTTGAGGCGCTTGAGCACGTCTCCCGGGCAGCGCCGCTGGATCGCCCGATCCTGGTTATCGGGGAGCGGGGGACGGGCAAGGAGCTGATCGGCGAGCGGCTGCACTTCCTCTCCCGCCGGTGGGAAGGCCCGTTCGTCAAAGTGAACTGTGCGGCGCTTTCCGAAGATCTGTTGGATAGCGAACTCTTCGGCCATGAGCGGGGCGCGTTCACCGGCGCCACCGAGCGGCGGGCAGGTCGGTTCGAACTCGCCGACGGGGGAACGATGTTCCTCGATGAGATCGCCACGGCGTCCCAGCGGGTGCAGGAAAAGCTTCTGCGGGTCGTCGAATACGGCGAGTTCCAACGTTTGGGCGGGGAGACGGTGCTGACCACCGATGTCCGGGTCGTCGCCGCGACGAATGTCGATCTACCCGCCAAGGTGGCGGCCGGCGAGTTCCGCGCCGATCTCCTGGATCGGCTTGCCTTTGATGTCGTGACCCTGCCGCCGGTTCGTGCGCGCGAGCGGGACGCTTCTCTTCTCGCCGACTATTTCGCCGCCCGGCTCGCGCGGGAGATGGGGATGGAGTTTCCCGGCTTCGCGCCCTCCGCAATCGCTGCGATCGAAGCCCATGCCTGGCCTGGCAATGTGCGGGAGCTGAAAAACGTCGCCGAGCGGCTTGCCCATCGCAGCATGCTGGCTGCGCCCGGCGAGCCGGTCCAGTTCGACATTGCCGCGCTCGACCCTTTCGCCTCGCCGTGGCGCCCAGGTCCAGCGGCCGCCGCTGTGGAGGCGCCTCCGGACCTTGAGATCGAACCGGGCGCAGTCGTCGATTTCGAAGCGCAAGTGAACGTGTTTGAACAGCGCCTCATCGATCGCGCGTTGTCAGGCGCCCAAGGCCATCAAGGCCGAGCGGCCGAGGCGCTGGGGCTCACCTATCATCAGCTCCGAGGCCTCCTGAAAAAGCACGGTTATGGCAAAGCGCCCGGCAAACCGCGTGTCGAAGCGCCGGAGCGCGCTTAAAGCAAGTTCGGAGCAAACGGACTCGTTTGCGAACGGAGACTTGCTCTAAAACAAGAACCTAAAGCGACGGTCTGGAGTGGAACGAAAGACCGACGCTTTAGGCTTCGACGGCCGAGAGCCGCCGCGCGCGCCGGATTTGCCACGTCACCATCACTGCGACGACGCCAAGGGCGGCGAACGGCAAAGCCGTGCGCGCCTGCTGGCCGGCGACCTCGCCAAGGGCGAAAAACAGCGCAAACGCCGTCAAAGCATAGGCCATGGCCGAAATAATGATGAAGATGGCGAATTTGACGAAGGGCGCTTCGAACAGGCCCGAAGCGACGTAAAACGGAATGCGCGTGCCAGGGATGAACCGGACGGCCATGAGCGAAAGACCAAGCCGGCGACGAACTCTATCTTTGGCGGCGCGCACCTGCGGTTTGTCGGTGAAGCGCTGCGCCCAGCGGTGGCGGATCGCCGCGCGGCCCGCGCCATATTTCCAAAGATCGCTGAGGGTCAGCCCAACTGTGATGAGCGCGAATAGGACGACCGGGTCGCCCGCGCCTCCCGCCGCCGCCGCCGCCGCGCCCACGACGGCCGCATCTTCCTGAACGAAGGGCGCGAGCAGCGCGGCCAGGTAAACGCCGGCGACAGCGGTGGACATAGGATCCATCGGACAGAAACTCCCTCAGGGTGTTACATATAAGGAGTTTCGTTTTCAGCGCCGAGGGCGCACCGCCGTCACGTCTGCGCGATGAAGTCGCCGGTCGGCGATATCCGAGGCCGCTCGTTCGAGGCTTATGCACAGAGCATCACCGCGCATGTACAGGCCTGGCGGCCATAGCCTTAGAATGTCACGCGAGACTGGCCGGTTGACCTTTCCAGGCCCAACAAAGACGCCCCCGATCGTGGCGACATCTCTTCTTCCTAGCTGTTTTGACCCGCTTTCTGCTTAATGCGAATGTAGCGATAAATACCGAAGCTAAGCGCAGCAACCAGCGTAAATGACCCGAGGACTGGAAGCAGGGTTGAAATATCCATGGCGAACTATCCTTTCCAAAGTATGTACTCATGTAATGCGCGCGTCTTAGAAAAGTTCCACGGTTTGCGTCGCCGCTGCGCGCGGCAGGGATCGCAAAAACGGCCGGGCCTGGGCTCGGTGTCTTGGAACACGCGGCGCCGCCTTAGAGGCCCAGCTCGGAAAGCCCCGGATGATCGTCGGGCCGGGGGCCCTGGGGCCAGAGAAATTTACGGTCGGCTTCGGCGATCGGCACGTCGTTGATGCTGGCCCAGCGAGCGCGCATCAGGCCCGCCTTGTCGAACTCCCAATTCTCATTACCATAGGCCCTGAACCAGTTGCCTGAGTCATC
>CAYYNG010000216.1:0-4332 GCA_964472435.1 uncultured Hyphomonadaceae bacterium
CAGGGCCTTCCAGCGGACAAACCCCTGTTCGTGACGCTCAACCCGGAAACGCCGCCGAAGCCGGAAACGGTGTTTGCAGAGTTCTCCTTCGATCACCCGCAATTCGACGCGCCGGCGCAGGCGGCGGTGCGCGCGCTCAAGCGGGAGAACGGTACAGGCGGGCTGTGGCTCGCCGGCGCCTGGATGGGGTCCGGCTTTCACGAAGACGGGCTAAAGGCCGGATTGTCGGCTGCATTGTCTCTGGGCGGGACCGTTCCCTGGACGCCCAAGGGCGTCGATCTCGCGCCCGTCCGCCCCGTCGCTGCGCCGGCGGCGTCTATCGCCAGCGGCGTCAATCGGTGATGTCGCGGCCGGCTCTTCAGATCTATAGCGGGCGCACGGTTCACGCTCGCCACACGCCTTTCGCGCAGAGGTTCAGCTACCGCGTGGATTTGATCGACATCGATATCGACCGCCTTGAGGAGGCCGATCGGACCTGTCGCCTCTTTTCGGTCGATCGGCCGAATCTCTTCTCGTTTCGACGCCGGGACCATGGCGACCGTACCGAAACCTCGCTCCGCCCGTGGGCGGAAAGGACGTTCGAGCGCGCCGGGATCGCCCTTGATGGCGGCCCTATTCGCTTGATGACGTTTCCTCGTCACGCCTTCTATAAATTCGCGCCGATATCGCTCTGGTTCGGCTATGACCGAGGCGAGACGCCACGAGGCGTTGTGTACGAGGTCAATAACACGTTCGGCGACACCCACGCCTATGTCGCCCCGATCGACGGCGAACTATGCCGGCATGAGGCGGCGAAAGCGCTGCATGTCTCCCCTTTCTTCGATGTCCGGGGCGAGTACGCCTTCACCCTTCGCAAACCAGGCGAACGCCTCGGGCTCGTTGTGGAGAACCGGGTCGGCGAAGAACGGACGCACACGGCGACGTTGCTTGCGCGACGTATTTCTGCAACCGATGGCGCGTTTGCGCGTCTTGCGGTCGCCTCACCCCTCGCCACGTGGGGCGTATCGGCCGGAATCCATTGGGAGGCTTTGAAAATTTGGCTCAAGGGCGCACGATACAGATCAAGGCCGGCTCCAGCGAACGATGCGATCTCGAATGCGCGTCCTTTGGCGACGGACAGCGTGGAAACAAGCGAAGCGGCATGACGGAACATATCAAAGCGACGGCAAGCGTCCTTCGACATTTGAAGGACGCCCCGGCCAGTCTGCGGATTGCGGGCCTTCTTTTGTTACAGGCGAAAACGGGCCGGCTGCTTCTTGAGCTGCCCGACGGTAGAACGCTGGTATTCGATCACGGCGCGCCGGGCGCAGACGCCCGCGTCCAGCTGCACGACTATGCAGTGATCAGACGGACAATGGCAGGCGGCGACGTCGGTTTCGCCGAGTCGTATATGGACGGCGAATGGTCGACGCCCGACCTGACGGCCGTCCTCACCTTCTTCAGCGACAATTTCGAGGCGGCCGGTCAGCTTGCGCGCGGCGGCGCATTGATCCGGTGGGCCAACATGGCCCGTCATCTCTTCAACAGAAACACGCGCCAGGGCGCTAAACGCAACATTCTCGCCCATTACGACCTCGGCAACGCCTTCTATAGCCGCTGGCTGGACCCCAGCATGACCTATTCATCCGGGCTTTTCACGAGTCCAAACACAAGCATCGAGCAGGCGCAGGCGGCGAAATATTCGGCCATCGCGGACGCGCTCGAGCTCTCGCCAGCGAGCCGGGTTCTCGAGATTGGCTGCGGCTGGGGCGGCTTCGCGGAGTACGCCGCCCGGGAGCGTGGAGCCCAGGTGACCGCGCTCACCATTTCGGACGCGCAGCACGCCTACGCCACCGAACGGATGGCTCGGGCGGGGCTTAGCGACCGGGTCGATATCCGCCTCGAGGACTACCGCGACCACGAAGGCGAATATGACGGGGTCGCTTCGATCGAAATGTTCGAGGCCGTCGGCGAAACGTTTTGGTCCAGTTACTTCGACAAGGTTCGCGACTCCCTGCGACCCGGCGGACGCGCGGCGTTGCAGATCATCACCATCAAAGACGACCTCTTCGCCCGGTACCGAAAACGGGTCGATTTTATTCAACGCTACATTTTCCCAGGCGGGATGCTGCCAAGCGAATCGGCGCTTCGTTCGGAATTCGACCGCGCCGGATTGCAATTCGACGGCAGCCGCCTGTTCGGCCGGGACTATGCGCGCACGCTGCGCGACTGGGCCAAGAGGTTCAACGAAGGCTGGGGCGACATCAGCCCTTTAGGCTTCGACGAGCCGTTTCGCCGAATGTGGAATTTCTATCTCAGCTACTGCGAAGCCGGCTTCGACAGCGGACGGATCAATGTCGGGCATTTCAATTTGTCCCGGCCTAGACGCAGGACCAGTTAGTATAGGCTCTTAAGGACGTATTCGATATTTTGGCCGCGGGCTTCGAAGGCGCACTTCACCCAACGCCCCTCTTGGTCATACCAAAGGTCCACCGTCAGGTCCGACACCAGCCGATAGCGGGTGGCGTCAACGGCCTCGCCGCCGATCTCAAGGGTCTCGCGGCCGATTTGAGACGTTGAAACCTCGAGCAGTTCCCCGGATTCGCTTGAGAGGATCCGGTCGGAATAGACCTCGGCGCGGTTCCAATGGCTCGAGGGGACGATCTGCGGGTCGACGGCGCCTTCGAAGAGCGTGCCCATGACGTTGAGCGCGTCGCCGTCGGCCGTCGCGTTCACGTCGAAATCGTCGCCCTCTTTCCGGGTCTCGCCCTCAAGCGCGATCAGCCGTCCGTCGGACCAGGTCTCGGTCGACTGATGGCGATAACGGTAGACAACGATGGGGCCGAACCGCGCCGTGAGCCGGATATCGTTTTCCACCTTGAGATCACCGTTTGCGCTCCGCTCGAAGGAAAGCTTGTGCTCACCGAAAGGCTGACCTTTGCGAAAAACGTTGAACTCAATCACCTCGCCGCCCGCCGGCTCCCAAACGCGCGGCAAAGCCTCGCGGTCGATTCGGACCTCGGCGATCGAGTCGGCATGGGCTGGCAAAGAAGTCATAATAAAGGCTGCGGCCGACACGGCGGCCCAGGAAAACACTCGCATGGGATAACCCTTACATAATCCAGAACCGGGACCCCGCCCGGCCGACATAGCAGATGCATCGCCCGCCGACGGCGCGCGGAGCATGCTGAACGCCATTATCTGTCAAGGCGAGATCGCCGAGCTCATAGCGGCCGCGCCCGTCTTCAAAACGGCCCTCGAGCACCACCATAGCCTCCAAGCATCCATGGCCGTGGGCCGGCGCCGACTGGTTATCCTCAAGGCGGACAAAGCGCCCCCCGGGCAAGCCCGCTGGCGCGTAGGCCACCCCAAAGAGGCTCTTGCGCCATCGCACTTTGTCTAAATCCGCCCCTAAAATATCAGACGCAGTGACCGCTGCAGGCGCGGCCGCGCGGGCCGGCTTGGCCAGCCGCCGCTCAGCGTCGCAAAAACCCTCAAGCAGGGCGCCCCCGACAACCGCCCAATCCGCAGCCACCTCGGCCCCCTCTCCGCTAAGCCGCTCGTGCAGATCGCCGGCGAGGCGAAGCGCCGGCGGCAAAGCACCGGCAGCGTGGTCCATCATGAAGGCCGAATAGAGATCGGACGACACCATTTCACTTCCCTTACATTGTACTCACAATACGCGCGCCGCCGCTCCTCAGATCACGTCGACGGCAGTTGTAACCGCGGCGGGCAAGGCTTAGCTTCCCTCGGACGGCTCGGGAGACCCGCTTTAATGCCTGTAATGACATCCGTGATCGATGCGATCGGCGACACCCCCTTGATCCGGCTGAACCGATTATCCGACGAAACCGGTTGCGAAATTCTTGGCAAAGCCGAGTTCTTAAATCCGGGCCAATCGGTGAAAGATCGCGCGGCGCTGGGGATCATCCGCGACGCCGAGCGGACAGGGCGGCTGAAGCCCGGCGGCACGGTGGTCGAAGGAACCGCGGGCAATACCGGGATCGGCCTTGCCCTTGTCGGTTCGGCGCTCGGCTACAAGACCGTGATCGTCATGCCGCGGACCCAGAGCCAGGAGAAGAAAGACGCCGTAAGGCTGCTTGGCGCGAGGTTGATCGAGGTGGACGCCGTTCCCTACAAGAACCCGAACAACTACGTTCATTATTCCCGGCGCCTCGCCGAAGAGATGGCCGAAACCGAACCCAACGGCGCAATCTGGGCGAACCAATTCGACAATATCGCCAACCGTCAGGCGCACTACGAGACCACTGGACCGGAGATCTACGTTCTGCTGAACGGCAAGGTCGACGGCTTTATCTGCGCGGTCGGTTCAGGCGGCACGCTCGGCGGCGT
>CAYYNG010000217.1:0-4320 GCA_964472435.1 uncultured Hyphomonadaceae bacterium
GCGTTTTCGTCCTGGCACTGGATCCCGGCAATGCCGCCGCACATGCCGCCAAGCGAACCAACGAGCCCTCCGGTCCGCCCGAACTCGGCCCAAGCCAGAACCGGATCCCGGCACTTGCGCGCGCCCCGGGTCACAAGGTTCGACCGCGCAAGCAGCCTGGCCGTCGCCTCGCCCGGCCGGCCTTGAGGATATCCGACATGGTAGCCGGCCTGTCCGATCCGCAGCGGGCTTTCGAGATCGAGCCGCACCGGGTTCGGCGATCTGCCCGTTGAAATGACCGCAAGGTCGAAGTCGGGGTCGATCGCCACGCCTGACGCGGGCAAGTAGGCCCCGCCGCCCACTAGCAAGCCGACGGAGTCGCAGCCTTCCACGACATGGCGGGCGGTGAGCCAGTCGCCCCGGCGATTGACCGCGAAGGCCGTGCCCAGACCATCGGTCGGGTCCGCGACCTGGATCAGAACTTGCTCGTCGAATGCGGATTGGGGCCCCAAAAGCGGGCCGTCCTCCATCGCGTCGGGCGGCGGGGGCGGGGCGTCGACATCGCGCTCCCGCCCCGAATAGATCGTGACCAGAACAACGGTCAGCGCGAGGATATAGGCGATCCAATCCGCCTTGAACATCGAGGCCTCCTAGAACCGACTAAGGTTCGGATCCCAAAGCCCCGCCGCCAACAACATAGCGGTCGATAACTTCGCTGCAATAAGAACGATCGCAGCCCCCGCCTCGTCCGCTTCGATCCGTTTGGGAATGTCCCGCAGAATAACGTCGACGATCCGATAAGCGATCAGTTGAAGAAGAAGCGCCACGACTCCCCAGACCGCCAAATCGTAAACCGACAGGCTTGACGCGAGCGCCGAGGCGATCGGGATCGCCAATCCTGCAATGGCGCCGGCGAGGGCGAGGCCGGCCGATCCGTTGCCGCCGCGCACCAGGGCGAGTTCTTTCCACGGGGTGAGCAGGACATAGACCAGAGACGCGACCAACAGCATGCCCGCCGCAGATCCCGTCATCAGCAAGAATTGAGGAAAGCCCGACACGAATCCTTCGATGGCGCTGTTCATCCAGCTTCCTCCCTCTGCTACGAGCGCTCCGGAATGGAGCCTTGGCCCCGCTGAAGCGTTCATAGCCCTACCGGCCCCTTAGGAGATGTCCATATGTCCACCTCAAAAACCGCCCTCGTCACTGGTTCGACCAGCGGGATCGGCAAGGCGATCCTAGAACGCTTCGCCGCGGACGGCGCGAACGTCGTGATCAACGGGTTCGGCGATGCGGACGAAATCGAACGCGACCGTGCGCAGTTAGAGGCGCAAACGGGCGTGAAAGCCGCCTATTCCAACGCCGACCTCACCGACCAGGCCGCGATCGAGGCGCTGATGGAGATGGTCGAAACCGACTTCGGCGGGGTCGATATCCTCGTCAACAACGCCGGCGTGCAGCACGTCGCCCCGATCGAGGAGTTCCCCGTTCAAAAATGGGAGCTGATCATCTCGCTGAATCTCACCGCTGCGTTCCACACCACCCGCCTCGCCATGCCAGGTATGAAGGAAAAGGGCTGGGGCCGGATCATCAACACCGCCTCCGCCCACGCCTTGGTCGCTTCGCCGTTCAAGGCCGCCTACGTCGCCGCGAAGCACGGGATCGCCGGACTTACGAAGGTCATCGCCCTCGAAGGAGCGGAACACGGCGTCCGCTGCAACGCGATTTGCCCAGGCTATGTCTACTCCCCGTTGGTCGAGGACCAGATCGCCGACACCGCCAAGTCGCGGGGCATCAGCGAAGAGGAAGTGAAAAAGAACGTGCTTTTGTCGGCCCAGCCGACCAAGGAATTCGTGACGGCCGAACAGGTCGCCGCCATGGCGGCTTTCCTCGTTTCGCCCGCTGCCGACCAGGTAAACGGCGCACTTATGCAGATGGACGGCGGCTGGGTGGCGCAATAGCGCCGGTCTCGGCGCCGTTTTTCCACACAAAGGTCCGGATGCGGAAAGACCGAAGTAAGGTTTTGGAAGTCATCCGTTAACGGAAATCGGCGATACTCCTTGTGAACCAGGGGTAATCCGTCGATGTTTTTGCCGATCCTGCCGAACCCGCACTCCGCCGGCCGCCTAACGCGGTCGATCCTGTTCCAGCCGTCGCCAGGCCAGACCTATGCGATCGACGCTGAACGGCTTTATCGCGAGCCGGAATTGCTGCGGACCTTCGATAAATGGTCGGACGTTAAGATCCGCGGGCTCGACTTAATCGCCTACGCGCTTTTGATTCTCGGGGTGCTGGGATCGTTTTTCGCCGCCTGGTGGCTTTGGGCCCCCGGCGTCGCCATTTGCGCCCTGATGCTGACCGTAAACCGCAAATCGGCCGGCGACATGGCGCGCTCCGCCGCGCTGGGATCGAATGAGGACTTCCTCTACCTCCATTCGATCGGCGCGCTTTGGCTGGTCCGCCGCTAACGCGTCAGACACCGAATATCGCGAGCAGCCCGCCGACGCCGGCGACCGCTGAGAAAATCAAGCTCAAGCTGACGGCGACAATTCGCTGGCTCTTGCGTCGGGTCCGGACGCCGGGCGGCGCTTCGCCTTTCCGCTTCGGAGCCAAAGTCCACCGGTTCGAGAAAAAGCCGAACGCAGCGATTGCAGCCAGGACGGCGGCGCCGGGGCTCGCGCTAAGCATGGCGAAGGCGGCTGCGGCGGCGAGCAGGCCCGAGATCGGCGTCGACGCGGCGAGGATCAGCTGTCGCACATGCCCGTCGGCGCGCGAGGCGTCCAAACGGTCATACGAACAGTTGGGCGCGACAATCGCCGCCACCCAAGCGGCGCCGACCGCGACTCCAAAAAGCCATGTGGCGACGCCGCCAGAAACGGTCTGAACCGTGTCGAACATGCTTTACCGAGTGGCGGAATTCCGCCGAAAAGGCGAGTCCTCTAGATCTGAAGGCGGTATCCGCCCGAGTCGGTGAGCAGTATCCGCGCGCTTGAGGGATCCGGCTCGATTTTCTGGCGAAGCCGATAGACGTGGGTTTCGAGCGTATGCGTGGTCACAGCCGCGTTGTAGCCCCAAACCTCGGCCAAGAGCTCGTCCCGCCCCACCGGCTTGCCGCCGGCGCGGTAGAGATACTTGAGGATATTGGTCTCTTTCTCGGTCAGCCGGATCTTCCGATCCTCTCCCTCGACAAGCAGCTTCATGGAGGGACGGAACTCGTAGGGCCCGATCTGAAAGGTCGCATCTTCGCTTTGTTCAAAGCTGCGCAAATGGGCGCGCACCCGCGCCAGCAGCACTGAAAACTTAAAGGGCTTCGTCACATAATCATTAGCGCCGGAGTCGAGGCCCAAAATAGCGTCCGCGTCCGTGTCTTGGCCGGTCAGCATGATCACAGGCGCGCTAACCCCGTTTTTCCGCATGATCTTGCAGGCCTCCCGGCCGTCGATATCCGGCAGATCCACATCCAATAGAATAAGATCGATTCGTTCCGCGCCGGCGGTCTTTATGCCATCCGTCGCATTGGGCGCTTCGATCGTGGAGAATTCCGCGTGCAATTCCAGCTGTTCAGCAAGCGCCGACCGGAGATCGTCATCGTCGTCGATGAGAAGGATCGTTTTCTGCGCAGACATCTTGTGTAGCCTCCTTTTTTCACTCCGGGGCGATATAAGTGTTCCATACGCGCCGCTGAGCGCAACTGGTTATAGCGTCAGGTAACGTTTTCGGAAGTTTCACGTGAGCGCTCACTTTTTTTGCAATTCTAAGGGTTTGTTTCGTTTGGGAAAAGAGCACATCAGGTGTGCCCTTGGAAAGGGCGGGGTCACACCCGCGGCCGACAAGCGAGAGGGCGACGGAGCCTCGCCGATCGGTGTTTGGCCGATGCGCCGCGTCCACTATCGATCCGACCGGATCGAGCGGCCCCAAACGGCGCTCGCGGTCCGCCCGATCGCCCCGGACGACGGCTGGTGCGACGCGCCCCGGCACGATGATTACAATCGCCTTGTGCGTCTTCCTCACCCCGCGTCGTGCGAGCGGATGTGGCGCGAAGATCCGGTCTACGACATAGTTGTCGAGCTCGGTTACAATGACGACCCGGTGGCGCAAGGTCGCGGAAGCGCGATCTTTCTTCATATCGCCCGCGCCGACTACCGGCCGACGGAGGGCTGCGTCGCGCTGTCGCCGCCGCATCTGGTAGAGGTTCTGCGGGCCGCAGGACACGGGTCTACGCTCGAAATCGCGCGCTGAGACGCAGCTCACGCTTCACGTTCTCCGAACAATGCCCGGCCGACCCTGACGCTGCTGGCCCCGAACCGGATGGCGGATTCATAATCCCCGCTCATGCCCATGGAC
>CAYYNG010000218.1:0-4290 GCA_964472435.1 uncultured Hyphomonadaceae bacterium
CGCTCGGCGACATCGTCTTCGCCCGCTCGGTGCGGGTGGGGGGCGACCGGATGGACGAGGCGATCGTCAGCTATCTGCGCCGTGAGGAGAAACTCCTCATCGGCGAGATGTCGGCCGAGAAGATCAAAAAAGAGATCGGGACCGCGCTCGCGCCCGAAAAAGGCAACGGCTTGACGCTCACGGTTCGCGGCCGCGGCACGCTGGACGCTGTGCCGAAAGAGGCCGAAGTGAACGAGCGGATGGTCGCCGAAGCATTGAAAGAGCCGGTCATGGAGATCGTCGACGCGGTGCGGGTCGCCCTCGAGGCGATGCCGCCCGAACTTGCCGCGGACATCGTCGACCGGGGCATCGTGCTCACGGGCGGCGGCGCGCTTCTACGCAATCTCGACGTCGTAATCCGCGAGCAGGCCCAGCTTCCGGTCATGATCGCCGACGACCCCCTCAAATGCGTGGTGAACGGCTGCGGTCACGTTCTCGAAAACTACTCGAAAATGCGGTCGATCCTGTCGCCCGAGGTCTAGATATCTTAAGGTCCGAAGCGGGGCGGCGACAGACGAGGGACGCGAGATATGGCGAGCCGAACCGGCAGAAGAGGGCGACCGCTTCGACGGCTTGGCTTAGGCGTGTTGTTGGCCGTCGGCGCCGCCCTGGTCGCGATTCAATCGTCTCCTCAGATCCGAAGCGTCTTCTACCCTGTGCGCACCGCCGCTGGGGATCAGCTTGCGCGGAGCGCTCGGCCGGGGCTCTGGGCGCGGATCAGCGGGAGCGCTGAGAAGGACCGCCGGATCCGGGAGCTTGAGGCTGAGATCCGGGATCTCGCCCGGTGGCGGGCGGCGGCGATCTCGATGGCCGAACGGCTTGAGGGCTATGAAGCGCTGTTGAACGCCCTCGGCGAGCCGCCCGCGCGTGGCGTGACGGCGCGGGTCGCTGCGGAAAGCGACGGGCCGTTCGCAGAGACGCTGCTTGCGAATTCGGGCCGCGCCCAGGGCGTTGAACACGGATATGTCGCAGTCAATGAAGGCGGTCTTGTCGGGCGGGAGGTACAGCTGGGCGAACGCTCGGCCAGAATTCTCTTGGTTACGGACTTCAACAGCCGCGTCGCGGTCCTCGGCGAATCCACGGGCTTGCGCGCCATCATGCAAGGCGGGCGGGACGGGTTGGGCGTTTTGGCCGAGCGGCCTGAGCTTCAGGATTTTCGGCGCGGCGAGCGGATCCTCACTTCCGGCGAAGGCGGCGTTTTCCCGCGGGGCATCGTCGTCGGTCGGGCGGTGCAGCGGGGCGGCGACTGGCGCGTCGCGCTCGCGATGGACGAGGGCATGGCCGGCTTCGTGCGCCTCATCCCGCCCCAGCAGATCCCGAAACCGGAGCTTGAGCCGCCCTTGGACGCAAACGCCGCGTCTGGGCCGGCTGAAGAGGATCCGCCTCGCACCGCGCAGCTCACGGAGACGCCATGAGCAAGTTCCGTCTGAAGGTGCGGTCGAGCTCCTGGTCCCGGACGCCGCCGTCGGCGCGCCTCGCGGTCGGCGCGATCATCATCGCAGTCGTCGGCTCCCTCGGCCTCACGCCGAAATCGATTTTCGGATGGCCGCTGCCGTGGCCCTACGCGGCGATGTGGGGGGCGGTGGGTTGGGGCGCATCGGGCCTTTCTTATCGGCCGATGATCGTGCTGACCTTGTTCGGCTTCGCCCAAGACATCGCGTTCGAAGCGCCGTTGGGCTGTTTCATGCTCGTCAACCTCACCGCCTATGGTTTGAGCGCCGCCGCCGCTGCGGCGTGGGACGTTCGAGGCGACGTGGGCGCCCAAGCCGTCACGCCGGCGGCTGTAATCGGCGCTGGGTTCGCCGTCCTTTGGCTTTTGGCGAGCGGCGTCGCTGACTATCCGGTCACCGTCGCACCCCTTGCGGTCGCCTATCTCGCAACGCTTGGCCTCTACTATCCGTTTGAGCAGCTTTTCCTCTTGGGCGGCCGCCCGGGCGAGCCGGCGGGGGCGCCCGCATGAGCCGGCTGCGCGATCTTGAACAGCTGTTCAGCCGGCGGGCGGCCATCGCCGCAACGGGCGGCGGCCTTGTTTGGGCCGGCTTGCTGGCGCGCCTCTTTCAGCTTCAGGTGATCGACGGTCAGCGCTATGCCGAGCTGGCCGCCGAGAACGGGGTGAAGCTCGAACTCGCGCCGCCTCTTCGCGGTCGAATTTTGGATCGGTTCGGGTCGCCGCTCGCCGCCCATCGGCAAGCGGGGCGGCTGACCATTGTTCGCGAACAAGCAAGCGACGTGGCGGCCGCGCTCGCCGAAATCGCCAAAATCATCGATCTTCCTCCGGAGCGCCAAGCGCGGGTCTTGCGGGATGTGCGGCGGGAGGCGGCGTTCGTCCCTGTCGTCGTCGCGCAGGAACTGACCTATGAGGACTTCGCCCGCGTCGCCACGTTCGCACCGTCTATTCCGGGTTTGTACGCTGAAATGGCGTCGACCCGGTCCTACCCCCGCGGGCGCGACTTCGCCCACGTCCTCGGCTACGTGGCGCGGGCCAATGAAGACGACATCGCCCGTCTCGCGGCGGGGGCCGGCGGAGAGGCCGATGCGTCCGGGCTGCGCCGGCTTTTCCGCCACCCCGACATGCGCACCGGTCGTTCGGGCATAGAGTATTTCGCGGAGGATTGGCTACGCGGCGAGGCGGGGTTCCGACGATTGGTGACGAATGCGGCGGGCCGGGTGATCGAAGAACTGCCCAGCAACGATGTCGCGCCGATACCTGGCCGCGACCTCTCCATCACCATCGATGCGGAGCTGCAGCGGGCCGCGATCGAGCGGTTTGGCGAGGACTCCGGCGCCGCTGTGGTTTTGGACATCGAGACGGGCGACATCCTGGCACTCGTCTCGACGCCGGCTTTCGACCCCAACGACTTCGTTAACGGAATTTCTCAGGCCGATTACGACGTCTTGCGCAACAATGACCGCGCGCCCCTCTACCATAAGGCCTATGACGGCCTCTATCCGCCTGGATCCACCTACAAAATGGTGGTGGCCGCCGCCGCCTTGGAGGCGGGGGTCATCCGCCCGGACGAGCGGGTTTACTGCAACAGTTATTACAGGTTTGGCAATCGCACCTGGCACTGCTGGAAACGTGGCGGGCATGGCTCTGTCAATATGCACCAAGCCATCAAGGGCAGCTGCGACGTCTATTTCTATGAGATCGCGCGCCGTGCCGGCGTCGACGCGATCGCCGACATGTCGCGCCGGTTCGGCTTCGGTCAACGCTGGGAGCTCGGCATGACCGGCGGCAAGGCCGGCGTCGTGCCCGACGACGCATGGAAGCGCCGGGTCTATGGCGAGCCGTGGTTCGAGGGCGAAACGCTGAATTTCGGGATCGGTCAGGGTTATCTCAACGCCTCCCCGCTGCAGCTTGCGCTGATGTCCGCGAGGATCGCGGCCGAGGGCCGGGTGATCGAGCCGCGGTTGATCGGCGAGGGGCCGCAGCCCGTCGACGCCGGTATTCCGCTCGATGCGCCGCTCGACGTCGAGATCATGCAGCGGATGAAGGCCGGCATGTTCGGGGTGACGTCGGAGGCCGGGGGCACCGCAGGCCGCTCGGGCGATCTTGGGCTCGGCGGGCCGCGGCTCGCGGGCAAGACCGGCACAGCGCAGGTCCGTCGCATCACCGCCGCCGAACGCGCCACCGGAGTGATCAGCAACGAGAATCTGCCGCGAAAGTTCCGCGACCACGCCCTTTTCGTCGCCTATGCGCCTGCCGACGACCCGAAATACGCGATCTCGGTCGTCGTCGAACACGGTGGCGGCGGCTCCCGCGCTGCGGCGCCGGTTGCGCGGGATATTCTCCGCGTCGCACTGCAGCGCGACAGCCGGCGCACTCCGAGCTATCAGCGGACGGCCTCAGTCAGCGGGCCGGATCGAGGCGCGTTGTGACGGCGGGTCGGGTCGACTATTCCGGCCGCGACGGCGGCGCCGGCTCGCCCGCGGCCGTGCGGCTCGGCCGAGCGCGACTCTTCGACCTCTTCGGCCAGATGCCATGGGGTCTTGTCGCTTTGATCGTCGGCTTGGCCATGTTCGGCACGGCCATGCTCTATTCCTCGACCATAACCAATCCTGCGGAGGCCGGCTTGCCGGTTCGGCACGCGGCCCGGTTCGTCTTGGCCTTCTTCGTGATGATCGCGCTCGCGATCATGCCGCTTTCCGTGTGGATGGCGGCTGCGTTCCCCGCCTATGCCGCTACGCTGGTTCTCCTGGTCCTCGTCGAGTTCGTCGGCGTTAAGGGCGGCGGCGCCCAGCTGTGGCTCG
>CAYYNG010000219.1:0-4286 GCA_964472435.1 uncultured Hyphomonadaceae bacterium
CGTAAGTCCGGAATTGGGGCCCGGCCCGGGTGTGGACGGGACACCCGCCTCCTAGTTGCGGGCGGGGCGGGGGGAGGCGGCAAGCCCCTAAGCGCCTTTTCGCGGCGCAGGTTCAGCCGTCGCGCTTCCTAGGACTTGACTCTCCCTTATAAGAACAAAATAAGAACAAATGGCTTGCGGCGATCCTCTGCCCCGGGGCGTTTTCCGGCTGCCGCCGGCTCAGGCGGCTGAGCCGGTTGCGTTCCCGTTCGGGCTGGGCGCCCAAGGGGTGCACGAGATCTGCGAGGCCGCCCACGGCGAAATGGCGGCGCTCGCCGGGTTCGCCCTGGCCGCAGCTGAAGCCCGGCCTGGCGCGATCGTTTGGATCGGCGAGCGCGCCCTGGGGGGTGAACATGGCCGACTGTTCCAGTCGGGGGCGGGCGGTCTGCGCAAGGCGCCGCCGGCGATCGTGTACATCAAAGCCGCCAAGGCGATCGATACGCTCTGGGCCGCCGAGGAGGCGATCCGGTCCGCAGCCGCGGGGCTTGTCGTGGCCGAGGTTTCCGCCATGGACTTCACGGCCTCGCGGCGCTTGGCGCTTGCCTCTAGCCGGCACGGAACCCCCGCCATTTGCCTGATGCCCTACACTTGCGAAGGCGCCACGGCGGCGGTCGCGCGGTGGCGGGTCTGCGCCAGACCGTCGGCTCCCAACAGGTTCGATCCCCGGGCGATCGGCCACGCCCGGTGGCGCGCGATCTTGGAGCGCTCGCGCACAGCGCCCCGATTGGCCGGGCGGGCCTTTGATGTGGAGGTGGACGATGAAACGGTTTCTCTGCGTGTGGTTTCCGGATTGGCCGCTGACGCGCCTGCGCCGGAGCCGGCTTGGGCCGCAGGGGCGCAGGGTCCGTCCGAGGGGCTCCGCAGGCCCGCCTAAAGCGGCGAAGACGCCCTTCGCCCTTGTCGAAGCCGGCGCCCGCGGCCTGCTGATCGCCGCCGCCAACGGGTCGGCCCGGGCCGCCGGCGTCGCGCCCGGCCAGCGGTTCACAGACGCAAAAGCCCGCTGTCCGGATTTGACCTCCGAGCCCGTGGACCGGGCCGAAGACGACCGCGCCCTGGCCGCGGCGGGCCGTTGGATGGGCCGCGTGGCGCCCATCGTCGCCGTGGACGGGCGCGAGGGTTTGATGATGGACATCACCGGGTGCGCGCACCTTTATGGCGGCGAAGCGGCGATGGCGGCCGAAGTCGAACGGCTGTTGACCCGCGATGGGCTGGGCCCCTGTCGCTGGGGGCTCGCCGGCACGCCCGGTGCGGCGAACGCCCTCGCCCATGCCGCGCCGGGGACGATTTTGGACGAGGGCGCGGAGGCGGGCGGCCTTGCAGACCTGCCGGTCTCCGCGCTGCGGCTGTCGGAGGCCGCTGAAACCCTGTTGCGCCGGTTCGGACTTACCCGGATCGGCCAGCTCTATTCGATCGACCGCAAATCGCTCGCGCGCCGATTTCGCTCCGCCGAGGCGGCGGATGCCGTCCTTCTGCGCCTCGACCAGGCCCTCGGCCGGCGGCGCGAGCCTTTGACGCCGCTGCGTCCGCCGCCCGCCTACGCCGCACGGCTTGCCTGCCCCGAGCCGGTGTTCACGGTCGAGGCCATCGAGGCGGGGCTGGCGCGGCTCGCCCATGACCTTTGCGAGACCCTCGCCGGGCTTGGCCAGGGCGCCCGGGGCTTCACCCTTTTGGGGTTTCGCGCAGACGGCGGGGTCGGCGAGACGGAGATCTCGCTCGCTCGGCCCGGGCGCGACCCCGCCCATCTGCTCCGGCTCTTTCGCGAGCGGATCGACCGCATCGATCCTGGCTTCGGCTTGGATGGCCTTGTCTTGGAGGCGCGCCGGGTGGGCGCGATGGAGACGGGGCCGGTCGCCTTGTCCGGCGATCTCGCCGCCAGCGAGACCGATGACGCCGCCCTTGCGGCCCTCGCGGACCGGGTGACGGCGAAACTCGGCGAGGGCGCGGTCAAAGTCGCCCGCTTCCAGGAAAGCCGTTTGCCCGAACGGGCCGAAACACTGGCGCCCTTCGTCGGCAAGACGGCGAGAGCCCCCGCCCCGCCGACGGGGCCGCGCCCCATCCGCCTTTTCGAGACGCCCGAACGGGCGCGCGTCCTCGCCGAAACTCCGGACGGCCCGCCCCAGCGGTTCATCTGGCGGCGCGTGGCCCGGCAAGTCGCGCGCGCCGACGGGCCCGAGCGGATCGGCCCGGAATGGTGGCGCCACGCCGCTGCTCCGGAGACGGCGAAATCCCCCCGAGGGATCGCGCGCGACTGGCTCGCTCCCAAGCTCGACCCCCGGGCGGATGCGGCCTTGATCGCGCGGATCCGCTCCGACCTTGAACGCCCCGAGGCGGGGGCTTCGACGCGCGCCACGCCGCGCGCGCGGGACTATTACCGGGTCGAAGATGTCGAGGGTCGGCGCTACTGGCTCTTTCGCGAGGGCCTTTATGGCGATGGTCGCGGCGGACATCCTCAATGGTACGTGCATGGGCTGTTCGCATGACCGATTACGCCGAACTCGCTGTGACGACGAACTTCTCGTTCCTGCGCGGGGCGAGCCATCCCGCCGAGCTCGTGGCGCAGGCGCGCGAGCTTGGCCTCGCCGCGATCGGCGTTGCAGATCACAACACATTGGCGGGCGTCGTCCGCGCGCACACGGCCGCGAAGGAAGCGGGCCTGCGTCTCCTCGTCGGCGCCCGGCTGGTTCCCGCCGACGGACCGGAGCTGCTTTGCTATCCGACGGACCGGGCCGCCTATGGCCGGCTGAGCCGGCTTTTGACCGAGGGCAAATTGCGCGCCGGAAAGGGCGAGTGCGTAATCACGCTGGACGATATTCGCGCCCATGCCGAGGGCCAAATCTTCATCGCCATGCCGCCGGAGCGGTTGAGCGCGGCGTTCGCGGAGGTCTTGGCCGGCCTCGCCGCCGATTGGCCGGGCCGGCTCTATCTCGCCGCCCGTCACGCCTATCAGGGCCGCGACCGGGAGCGGATCGCGCGCCTTGCGACCCTCGGGGCCGTCTCCGGCGCCCCCGTCGTGGCCGTCAACGACGCGCTCTACCACGCCCCCGAACGCCGGCCGCTGCAGGATGTCGTCACCTGCATTCGCGAGCATTGCACGATCGAAGCGGCCGGCTTCCGGCTCGAGGCCAACGCCGAGCGGCATTTGAAAGCGCCCGATGAGATGGCGCGCCTTTTTCGCGGGTTCGAACCGGCTTTGGCCCGCACCTTGGAGATCGCAGATCGCTGCGCCTTCTCCCTGGACGAGCTCGCCTACGAATATCCCGACGAGCCCGTCCCGCCCGGCAAAACGCCCCAGCGGCATTTGGAGGACCTTGCTTGGGCGGGCGCGGACTGGCGCTACCCCGACGGCGTGCCCGACAAGGTGAGGGCCGCGTTGCGCAAGGAGCTCGGCCTGATCGCCGAGCTCGATTATGCGCCGTATTTCCTCACCGTGCACGACATCGTCGCCTGGGCGCGGGAGCAGGACATTCTCTGCCAGGGCCGCGGATCGGCCGCCAATTCGGCGGTCTGCTACTGTCTCGGCGTGACCAGCGTCGACCCGACCCTCACAAGCCTCCTCTTCGAGCGCTTCTTGTCGAAGGAGCGCAAGGAGCCTCCCGATATCGACGTGGATTTCGAGCATGAGCGCCGGGAAGAGGTGATCCAATACGTCTATAAGCGCTATGGCCGGGACCGCGCTGCGCTGACGGCGACGGTGATCTCCTATCGTCCGCGCTCGGCGGTGCGGGAGGTCTGCAAAGCGCTCGGCCTTTCCGAAGACATCTCCTCCGCGCTTGCGGGCACGGTGTGGGGGAGTTTCGGGTCCGACATCAAAGCCGACCACATCCGCCGGGCGGGCCTCGACCCGGACAATCCCATGGTCCGGCGCGCCATTCTGCTGACCCGCCAGCTGATCGGCTTTCCCCGCCACCTCTCCCAACATGTCGGCGGCTTCGTCTTGACCCGCGGGCCGCTCGTCGAAACGGTCCCGGTCGGCAACGCCGCCATGGCGGACCGCACCTTCATCGAGTGGGACAAGGACGACATCGCCGCCTTGAACATCATGAAGGTGGATGTCCTCGCGCTCGGCATGCTGACCTGCATCCGCAAGGCGTTCGATCTTCTGAAGCTCCACAAGGGGATCGCGCACGATCTCGCCAGCATTCCGCCGGGGGACGCGGCGACCTATGACATGCTGTGCGAGGGCGACAGCCTGGGCGTGTTCCAGGTGGAAAGCCGGGCCCAGATGTACATGCTGCCGCGCCTGCGGC
>CAYYNG010000220.1:0-4273 GCA_964472435.1 uncultured Hyphomonadaceae bacterium
TTGATCACGCGGCCGAAACCGCGCTCGCGCATGCCTTCCCAAACGAGCCGGGTGACATTGAACGCGGAGGTGAGGTCGACGGCGATCACTTTGTCCCACTGCTCTTTCGTCATCTTGTGGAACGGGGTGTCCCAGGTGATGCCGGCATTGTTGACGACGACATCGATCGGGCCGAGTTGGTCTTCGACCGCGGCGATGCCGCCCGCACAGGCCTCGTAGTCGGCGACGTCGAACTTAAAGCAGCTGACCCCTGTCTCTTCTTCGCACAAACGGGCCTTTTCTTCGTTGCCGGCGTAGTTCGCGGCCACCGCGAAGCCCTGCGCCTTGAGCGTCTCGCTAATCGCCCGGCCAATGCCGCGCGTTCCACCTGTCACCAACGCTGTTCTGCCCATGCCGGCCAATCTCCCTTTAATCCATTGATGTTATCAGACGTGTCGTCGCACAACCGATGCAAGACATTGGTCGAGCGGCGCGAAATATGCAAAGCTTGCGCCGCAAATGTTTTTTACGCTGCGCTGAAATCGCGTGCGAGGAGTATCTGATGGCGAAAGCAAATGGAGCCGGCGGCCCCGTCATCATCAAAAAGTATGCGAACCGGCGTTTATACGACACGTCGACCTCGTCCTACGTCACGCTGGACCACTTGTCCGATCTCGTCAGGCGCGGCGTCGACTTTGAAGTGCGCGACGCAAAGACCGGCGAGGATCTCACGCGCGGCGTGCTCTCGCAGATCATTTTCGAGCAGGAGTCCAAGGGGTCCGGCAGCCTGCCCACCAGCTTCCTTCGCCAACTCATCAAGTTCTACGGGCAGAACGTCCAGGCCATGCTCCCGGCTTGGCTGGATATGAGCATGAACAGCTTCGCCGAGAGCCAGGAGAAGTGGCGGGGCATGATGCCGGCGACGCCGATGGCGCTGTTCGAGGCGCAGGCCCGGCGGAATATGGAGATGTTTGAGCGCGCCATGCGGATGTTCGAGCCGCCGAAATCGGCGGCCCCGCGCCAGCACCGGCCAAACGACGCGCCTCAAGCGACGGAGGAGAGCGACTCGCCGGACGATGACACCGCCGGCGCGGCGGAGGCGCTCGCCGACCTGCAGGCGCAGGTGGCGGCGATGCAGGCCCAGCTTTCCGCCCTAGCGCGCAAAAACGGGAAGTAACGTCCCCGGCGACGGCTTTGCTTAGCCGCCGAAGCCTTCTCCAACGGCGAAATCCCGCCGCGCGGACACGATCGTGACGACGACGCCGGCCAAGACGTCGAGCAGCGTGATGACCGTCAAGATAAAGAACACGGACGTTGCGAAATTCGCGAAGAGAAGAAACTCGACCAGGCAGATGATGAAGAGGATCATGGAGACGGCGTGATTCATGATCGTCGCCGTGCCGGTGCTGGTCGATTTCAAGATCTCCGCAAACAGCAGGCCGATCGAAAGAACGATCAATAAGTCGCCCGACGTCACCTGCCAGACGGCGCCGGACACCATCGGCAGGGAGAACATCACATCGTTGAGGCTCTCAAGCAGCGGCGCCGTCATGGGGGCGGCGTCGGCGGCCGCCTCGCCCTCGGCGACCACTGCCTCGCCGCCGCCGCCGAACGCAAACGCGATCAGATTGTAGATGACGACGGGAATGGCCAAGAGCGGGAAAATAGCGAACACCTGCATTGAAGAACTTCCCCTTGGATCGCGCCGGCCCGGGCCGCCAGCGCTGCGACGTCGTTCCTCTAACCGCGCGGCGGCGATCACCGGCCCGACCGATTTGAACATGTCTACCGCTTTCAATCCCCGCCGTTAAGTAGCCGCCCGGGGCCGGGGGGGAAAGCCCAAAGACAACGACGCCGCAGGAGGCGCGCCTCCTGCGGCGCTGGAGAGCGCGGGGTGCCGGGTCGGGCCAGGGCGGTATCCGACCAAAACGCCCTAGCCGGCGGCGGCGGCCGTCTCGGTCTGCGCGGTCGAGATCTGCGGGTTGGTGACGCCGACGACGACGATCACGGCAGCGCCGATCACGACGTAGAAATATGTGGCGATGGTGTCGAAGCCGCCGGCGGCGCCGAAGAGGAAGGGCGCGGCGACCAGAACGAGGGCGGCGACGAAGTCGAGCAACAGATGGACTTTGAACGGGAGCATCTTCTGGATCGAGGTCGAATAGTCCGTGATCAGGCTATAGACGAAGAGGCCGGCGCCGCCAGCGATGGAAAGCAGCATCGCGATGCCTGAAAAACCGAGGACAAGGGGACCCGCAATCAAGGTCAATGCGACGGCGTAATCAAGAAAACCGTGGAAGGTGGCGGGGATGAAACGCATGGGAAAAGTTCCTTTGGGGGAGCGGGAGGGATGTCGGAGAATTCAAGCCCCGGCGGCCGGGGGGACGCCGCCGGGGCCGAAGGGGCTACTCGAGCGGCGCGACGCCCAGCGGCACGCTGAACTGTTCACACCACACATAGACCTCGTTATACGCCGAGGGATCGAACGACGCCGGCAGGTCGTAGACCTGACCGCCGCTGATCGAATTCAGAGCGGAGAATTGGCTTTCCTCGTCGAACGCGCCGTCCTTGCCGAAGCCGAGGGTCGGATCGGGAGCGCCGTCCAGGCTGAAATCGTCCGCCAGGACCAATTGATAGCCGGTGGCCGACTCGACGACGGACACGCCGCCGGTCGTGACGTGGTCGCTGCGACCGCTGAATTCGCCCGTGACGAGCGGGGTGGCGGGAATGGGCAGCGACGCCACGCCCAGGGGCACTGAGAACTGTTCGCACCAGACGTAGAACTCGTTATAGACGTCGGGTTCGAAGCTCGCCGGGAGCTTGTAACGCTGGCCGCCGCTGATGGACTCGAGCGCTGAGAATTGGCTCGAGGGGTCGAACGTGCCGTCTATGCCGAAGCCGAGGGTCGGATCGGGGGCACCGTCCAGGCTGAAATCGTCGCCGAGAACGAGCTCATAGCCGCCATCGGTCCGCACGATGCCGACCGCGCCGACGGTGACATGGTCGCTGCGGCCCGAGAGCCGCCCTTGGGTCACCACGTCGCCCGAAATCGCGGCTGCGGCCGGCGCGCTCGCTTGCGGAGCCGAAGCTGGCGTCTGGGCGGGCGCCGGCTCGCCGCCGCAAGCCGCCACGGCCAAGAGCGCCGCCACGCTGGCGAAAGCGAACGCGCGCTTAGTTTTCGATACCTTCATGATCGGGTCCTCTGTCTTGTCCCTTTTCAACGAACAGCCCGGCGACCGAACGATCCGCCAGAGCGTCGCGGTCGCTATGTCTCGTTTTTGACCACTTGTTCAATAAACACTTTTGTGAAGCGCGGCGGGGTTGGAATCTTGACCGATCGGTCATTATCTCGACGCCAGTCGTCGCCGCTCGAGAGGACTTGCGTATGGCCCGTCCCAGGGAGTTCGACATCGAAGACGCGCTCGCATCGATCATGCAGACCTTCTGGCGCCTCGGCTACCAAGGCGCATCGGTTCAAGACCTGGTCGAGGCGACGGGATTGCGGAAGGGCAGCCTTTACGCTGCGTTCGGCGACAAGCAGGCGATGTATCGCCAGGCGCTGGCGCTCTACGACCAACGCGAGGTTCAGGCGGCCGTAGACGCGCTGCGCCTACGCGCCGGAGACAGCGCGGCCGACGCCGTCGGCCGTCTGTTGGAGGCGCCGCTGCGCGCGGTGGAGGAGCGCGACGACCGGACGGGCTGTTTTCTCTGCCTAGCGCTGATGGACCAGCCGTCCGCGGATCGGCGAACGGCCGGGGTGCTGGAGGCGGCGCGGCGGCGGATGACCGACGCGATCGCGGCGGCGCTTGCGGCGAGCGGGCTCGGCGCCGATCAAAGGTCGGAGGCCGCTTCGAAAATCTTTGCGATTTATGTCGGCATGCGGGCGATGGCTCGCGCCGGGGCGGCGGCCGAGGAGCTGGCGGGCGTCCGGCGATCGGCGCTCGCCGAGCTGACCATCGAGATTGAGAACACGCCCCTTCGGGCGCGCTCCCAATGATCGATCCTTGACGCCGGCTTAGTTCGGCGTCTCGTCCGCCGCCTCTTCGGCGGCGTCCTCCGTGGCGTCGGCGGCATCGTCGGCCGCATCCGCGATGTCGGAGGCGACATCGCCGGCGCCCTCGACGGCCGCCTCGGCCCCCTCGGCGATCGCGTCCGCGGCCTCGGAAGCGCTTTCAGCGGCGGTTTCGCCCGCGTCCGCGATCGCCGACTGGATATCGCGCGGAGCGTCTTCCGCCGGCTCCCCGCACGCCGCGAGCAAGGCCGCCGCGCCAAGCACGGCGAACGATCGATGGAT
>CAYYNG010000221.1:0-4272 GCA_964472435.1 uncultured Hyphomonadaceae bacterium
CGAGATTGGTCAGTGACTGGAGTTCAGACGTTGCTCTTCCGATCTCGAATTCCGCCGGTTCGGTGGACACGCCCCCGCCGGCCCCCTGGACGATTTGTTCGACTTTCAGCTCCGCCGCTTTGAGCTTGGCCTCGCAATGCGCCTTCAGCGCGGCCCCGCGATCATAGATCTCGATCGACTTTTCAAGCTCGACATCGCCCCGCTCCAACTGATCGACGATCCCTTCAAGCTCGCGCAAGGCCTCCTCGAAGCTCAATAAGTCAATCGCCTTGGGTTTGGGGGACGACATTCGGTCCGGCTCCGCTCAGATCGACCGACCTTAGAGATCCCAAACGCCGCGCACAATGCCGCGCCGCCTCAATCCCCACGATATTCGTAGACGCGATGGCGCCAGTATTGATCGCCTTTATCCTCGACGCATCGCCAGTGAAGCCGCTTAAGCTCGGGCCGCAGCATGCGATTGAACCAGCCGTGGGCGGCGAGGAACACCTTGCCCTTCTCCGCCTCCTTATGCAGCCGCAACGCCGCCGCCGACGCCCGGGCGCGCGCCTCGGTGATGCTTTCGGTGTCGAGGGTGTGGCCGTTGAGCCAGGCCGCCCGCGCCAAGACATTCCACGTTTTCGGAAGGTAACGCGCCCGCTTGAACCTCGGCGGCGGCAAGGGGGCCTCGTTGAACAAACCTTCGACCACCTGGTCCCGGCCAGGCGCGGCGAGGGCCGCGGTCTCCTGGGCGCGAAGCCGCTGGGAGGCGAAGACCGTCGCCGCATCCGAGACGAGCTCGACCAACTCGGCGGGGGCGGATTGATCCGGAGCGAGGCCGCCCGCTTCGTAGCGCGCCCACCAGTCCACGTATTCGCGCCAATTGAGGCGCGGTCCGGCCTTGCGATCCAGCTTGGGGCGGCCGTGGCGTGCGATGATAATGGGGCCGCGCGCGCCTTTCCCGTCCCTGTCTTTCTCGTCCGTCGCCAATCCGCCGCCCCTTGCAAACGCGCGGGCGTCCCGGCGCCGGGGCCCGCTTTCGTTCGAGCGGAGGTAGCGGGCTTGGCCAGCCTCGGCAAGCGCGGCGGAGCGCCGCCTACAGTCCGCGCCAAACCCGCGGCGGCGGACAATCGATGTCCTGGCCGCCGCGGCACCGATAGGTGGAAAAGAGCACGGTTTCGGCTCGGCCCATCAAATGATCGAGGGGCACGAACCCCACGGACGCGTCGATCGCGGCGACGCGAGGCGGACAGCCCGCCTCGTCGATCACCCCCTCCGATGGCGGGCAGTGGCCGCTGCGATCGCGGGCGTCCTTCGAATTGTCGCGGTTGTCGCCCATGAAGAAGACATGGCCCTCGGGCACCACGAACTCGACCGTGTTGTCGGTGTCGGCCCCGCGTCGCAGTTCGTGCGAGAGGAACGTCTGATCGCCGACCGTCACGCTGTATTCGCGCGCCGAGACGGGGCTGGAGAGGCGGTGGGGAACATAGCGGACGCGGCGCACGAACTCGGTCGGGGCCGGCTCGCCGTCTACGTAGAGACGCTCGTCGCGCACCTGGATCCGGTCGCCCGGCAGGCCGATGACGCGCTTGATCATCACACGCCGGAAATGCGGGTGCATGAAGACGACCACGTCGCCGCGCTCGGGCTCGGCCCCGAACATCCGGCCCTTCCCGAGGGGCAGGAACCGTCCAAGGCCCCACGGCACCGAGAAGCGCGAATACCCATAGGCGAACTTATTCGTGACCACCCGGTCGCCGACCTGGAGGTTGGGCACCATGCTCTCCGATGGGATCACGCGCAACTCGTAGAAAAGGAACGAGAACACGAAAAACACGGGAATGAAGATCGCGAACGTGTGGAGCCACTCGCGCAGCTCGGATTTCGCCCGCTCGCCCAGACTGCGCGGCTCCGATTTCGTCGCGCCCTCTGCATTGGTCTCGGTCATTCGAAGGTCACCGCTTGCTTATTGGCGCGGCCCGGCCTTGCGCCGCCGCTCATCCCTAGCCCATCAAACCGCCGGTTGGCGAGTAGCGGCTGCAGGCGCTGGGCCCGCCGCCGGCCGAGGGGACCGTATGGCAGGGATAGGGCGAAACCGAGGCCGCGCTTCACCCCGCGTTGAACCAAAGGACGCCGTCGGCGTCTTCGGCGGCGGCCGCTTCGCCGCGCGCGATCAGGCGGTTAAGGTGGGCCAGGGCCTCCCCGGTCGCCATCCCGAGCGCCTCGGCGTCGATCTTGCGTCCGAACAGCGCCGGAAACGTATCGATCACGCGGCGCGGCGCTTCGGCCAGCCGCTTGCGCAACCGGCGCAGCGAGCGCGCGTGGCCATCGTGAAGCGCTTGAAGCCGCGCATGGGCCCCGCGGAACGGTTCATTGTGCGCCGGCAACACCAAGACGTCCTCCGGCACGGCGGCCTTGAGCTTAAGGCAGCTCTCCATCCAGTCCTTAAGGGGGTCCGCCGCCGGCTCCGTCGGAAACACCGAGACGTTCGACGAAATCCGCGGCAGCAGCTGGTCGCCGGAGATGAGGACGTTCAACGCAGGACAATAGAGGCAGACATGCTCGGGCGAATGGCCGGCGCCGACCACGACGCGCCAGGTCTCGCCCGCCATCTGCAGCTCGTCGCCGTCCTTAAGGCGGCGGAAAGCGTCGGGCAGCGCGCCAACCCCGCGGCCGAAGCCCCCGAACCGGGCTTTGTAGGTCTCGATCTCCGCCTCGGCCCATCCGGCCCGGCGGTAGAAATCAAGCGCCGCCTGCGGCGCCTCGCGGCCCGTATCGGCCACCAGCATGCGGCAAGTGACATATTCCAGCCGAGACATCCAAAGGGCCGCGCCGGTCTTTCGGCTCATCCAACCGGCGGCGCCGATATGGTCGGGATGCATGTGGGTGACGATGATCCGGCGCACCGGGCGGCCATCAAGCATCCGATCGAAAATCGCCCGCCAAGCCGCCTTCGTCTCCGCCAGCGGCATGCCGGTGTCGACGACCGTCCAACCGGCCTCGCCGTCGTCGACGAGCCAGAGATTGATCCATTTGAGGGAGAAGGGCAGCGGCATGCGGACCCAGTGGACGCCCGGGGCCGCTTCGATCGTCTCGCCGACGGCCGGCGTCCGCTCGCCAAAGGGATAGTCGAGCCTGCGCCCGCGGTCGGTTTTGCCGTCGAACCCGTCCATGGCTCTGATATGCCAGCCCGCCGAGCGGTGGCCAAGCGGTGACGCCGGGGCGCCTTATCCCCTAGCGCAGGGCCTCGCGGACCAGCTTGCCCACTTTCCCGGTGTCGATCCTGTGCGGATAACGGGATTTGAGCTCCGCCATGCACCGGCCCATATCCTTCAGCTTAGAAGCTTCGAGCTCGGTGATGACCTCGTTGACGGCGGTTTCCAGCGCAGGACCGTCCAGCGGCTTGGGCAGGAACGAACGGATCACCGCCAGCTCTTCGCGTTCGCGCTCGGCGTCGGCGACACGGCCCGCCTCGTCGTATTCCTTCGCGGAGAGCTGCCGCTGGCTCGCCATCATTTCGAGGAGCGCGCGAAGGTCGGTCTCCTCGCAGCCCTCGCAATCGCCGCGGCTGCGGGCGCTGATGTCGCGGTCGCGCATCGCGCACGTGATCAAGCGCAGCGTCGCCGCCTCCGCGCCGTCGGGATCTCGGGCTTCGGCGAGTTTCAGCGCCTCGGCGAGGCGGTGTCGAAGCGGGGTCTGGGTAGAGAGGGTTTCGGCCATTTGCGTGGTGCTTCGTCCTTGATCACCGAGCGCTGGTTGACGACTCAGCGCCGCTTTTCCTAAGTGCCTCAGCCTGAAGCGAAGACGTTAACACAATAAAAAGCAAGCGGAGACCGGCGTAAATATGGCGTCACCCACCATAATTCAAGCCACTGGGGCCATCGCGCTCGCAGACGGCTCCGTTTATGTCGGCCAAGGCTTCGGCGCGCAGGGCGTCGGTGTCGGCGAGCTGTGCTTCAACACCGCGATCACGGGGTATCAGGAGATCCTGACCGATCCCTCCTATGCCGAGCAAATCGTTTTGTTCACGTTTCCCCATATCGGAAACGTCGGCGCCAACGCCGAAGACCACGAGGAAAGCAGCGCGCCGGCCGCCCGCGCGGCGCGGGGCGCGGTGTTCCGCGAACCCATCACCGCGCCGGCGAACTGGCGGGCCGAGGACCATTTCGACGCATGGCTCGCAAAACGCGGCATCGTGGCTGTGGGCGGGGTCGACACGCGCGCCCTCACCCGCCGCATCCGCGAAAGCGGCATGCCCAAGGCGGCCCTCGCCCACGCGCCGGAGGGCGGCCT
>CAYYNG010000222.1:0-4268 GCA_964472435.1 uncultured Hyphomonadaceae bacterium
TGGACAAATCCACACCCGTGACTTGGACGTCAGATCGCCCGTTACGTGAAGATCTACCTTAACAATAACGCTGAAATATCTTTGAGCTAATTCAAGCGGCACATGCGACGCGAGCACGACATCGACCGTGAAGACGCGCGGGGCCTGTTTGAGGAGATTTCGGAGAATGACGAGCCGATGATGCCAACCGAATTCCTGATGGCGTTCGAGCGAATTGAGGCCGCCATAGATCCCTCCGCAAACAACGCCGCCACTGCCGCCTCAGATCCCGGAGCCGACCTGCGGACGCAGAGCGCGAGGTCGACGACCGATGACAACGCTGATGATGAAGGCGATGGTCGAACGGTGGCCAATGCCAATGTCGATCCTGATGAGACGCCCGCTGTCCGCGCCGATGCGGGCATTTCCGGTGACGCTCCCAGACCGGCCCCCGCCCCCGCCCGGCCCGCAACTGATGACCAGGACGCCGACAGCGCGACCACCGCGGAGGCGCAGCGCTACGGCGGTGAAACGGCGCAAGGCGGCGACGACGACCGCACCCAAGGCGATGAAGTGACGGCGTCGGAAAATTCGCAACCCGATGGATCGCAAGATGAACCTCGCTCTGCGGCCGCGGCGCGGAGGGGCGCGGGCACGCCGAGCGCGTCCACAGACCAAGCGATCGCGAACCGCACGCCGACAGATCGCACCAGCGCCGGCGCCGCGCAAACCGAGTGGGCGGGCGAAACGGATGAGCCCGATCAACAGCCTCAAGAAACCGGCAGTGCCGGGTCCTCAGTCGATGCGAGTGCGCGCGGATCGACGGATACAGAGACCAAGCCATCAAACGAAGACGATGAAAGAAGCCGCGCCACCGGTTCGAGATCTGACGAGACGCGGTCTGCACGCGACACATCGACGGGTCTTGACGATGAAAACGATCTCGTTCTGAACAATCCTTCTTTTGACGATGTCGACGCTGATGGGAACGGTGAAATCGTTCGTGACGAATACATTGAGTTCGTAGCTAACGGAAACATCTCCGAGAGCGAAGCGGCGGCGTTGTTTGACCACACATCAAACAATGATGGCGTCTTAGACCGCCAAGAATACTATAGCGCCCGCGAAAACGTGTCGGAAGTTGCGGAATCTATCATCGATGCAAACGATGAGGTCAGCGAAGAGTTGGGGGACATCACCACCGAGAACCGCCAATAGCGGCATTGCGCAGAAGCGATCGTAATAGAACTCGCTTTCCTTCAGCCGGTCCTTCGGGACCGGTTTTTTCTGTGACTTCGCTTTATCCCATTAGCCGGGAACGAGGGCTGCGATGAGCCGCGGACCTTTCTCCTTCATGGCGCGGGCGAAAGCCTCGTCAAAGCCTTCCGCGGTCGTTGCAAGCTCTGCGGAGACGCCTTGGGCCTCGGCGAGCTTCACCCAGTCGATCTCTGGCTCGCCCAGTCCGAGCATCGCCTTCGCCGTCGGCCCGGGATTGCCGGCGCCCGTTCGGTAGAGCTCGATGTTCAGAATGCGGTAGGAGTGGTTGACGAACACGACCGTCGTCACGTCCGCGCCTTCCCGCGCCATGCTCCAGAGCGCTTGGTTCGTATACATCCCCGCGCCGTCCCCTGAGAGGCAGACCACTTTCCGGTCCGGCGCGGCGACCGCGGCGCCGAGCGCGAGGGGCATGCCGATGCCGATCGCGCCGCCCGTCAGCATGAGCCAATCATGCGGTTCGGCGGTTCGCGTGGCCAGAAACACCGGCAAGGACGCGGTCACCCCGTCATCGGCGACAATGGCGTTTTGGGGCATGTGCCGCGCGATCGACGCCGCCGCGGTTCCGGGGTTGAGCTCCCCGGCGGGGGCCTCGGGCTTCGAAAGCGCGGCTGGGGCCGCCGCTTCTGAGGCTCGGAGCGCGTCGGCCAAAGCTTCGAGCGCCGCTGCGGCGTCCGTGTCCGCGGCGCCGATGGAGAGCGTGCGGCACCCATCCGGCACAAGAAGGCTCGGCGCGGCCGGGTAGGCGAAGAAGGCCGCCGGTGCGACCGTCCCCGCAAGCAGCATCACATCGACGCCTTCGAGCTCCGCCATCGCCGCTTCGGCGAAATACTGCATGCGCGCCGGCGCGAATCGCCCCGCGCCGCGGGCCTGCTTCGGCACGAATGTGTCGGTGAAAACTTTAACGCCCGCCGCTTCGAGCCGCGCCGCTTGGGCGAGACCGGTTTCTGTCAATGCTGTCCCGTTGATCAAGATCACGGGCTTCGCCGCCGATTTAACCGCGATCGCGGCCGCCGCGACCGCGTCCGCGTCCGGAGCGCGGAGCTGTGGCGCCTTGCGTTTCGGGCCGGGAACGCCGCCCGGTTCCCATGCGCTGTCGGCGGGCAGCACGAGCGAGACCGGCCCGGGTTCCGGTCCAAAACTCGCCGCCCATGCTTCGGCCGCTAGCCCGCCGGCGTCGCCGACCGTGTCGACGCTCTTGATCCAGCGCGAATTCGGCGCGGCGAGCCCGGTGATGTCGGACGCGAGCGGCGCATCATAGACCTGGTGATAAACCGCATGATCCCCGATCACATTGATCATGGGGCTCTTCGCCCGCCGCGCATTATGGATGTTCGCCCCGCCATTGAGGTAGCCGGGCCCGAGATGCAGGAGCGTCATCGCCGGTCCGCCCGTGATCCGCGCATAGCCGTCGGCTGCGCCGGTGGCGACGCCTTCGAATAGGCATAGGACGGAGCGAATCCTAGGCTCGCCGTCGAGGGCGGTGACGAGATGCATCTCAGAGGTGCCGGGATTGGCGAAACACGCGCCGACGCCATGATCGGCCAAGGTGGCGACCAGGGCCTGGGCGCCCGTCATGCTGCCTGTTTCGTCACGCTGAGCCATGGCCGCCTCCAGAGATTTGATTGTTTGGATGTGTTTGGACGATCGATGGGATGAAGGGAAGGCCGCCTAGAGCACCATGACGTCCGCGTCGGGCTCGGCTGCAAAAAGGCGGGCGAGGTCTTCGGCGCGGAGGTCGCGGGCGCGGGATTGGTTGATATAGCCCTTCTCGGTGATCTCCCCGGCGTCGGCGCGCGGGGCGTCGGCTAGGATCAAGCAGCGGGCGATGCGGGCGGCGGCGTTCGAGTGGGTTTCGTTATGGCGGGCGAGGCCGGCGCGAACGGTCTCAACGATCTGCGGGTGGCGGGCGAGCGCTTTGAGATCCGCCTCCTCGCCCAGCGCCCGCCTGCACCAGCCGGGATTGAGGAAGCCGAGGATCGCCACGAATTCTTCGTTGAGCCCGCAGACGACGGCGTCGGCGAGGGCGCCGTCCACTGCGGCGACGGCCTTCACCCGCACCGTGCCGGCCGAGACCCACGTCCCGTTCATGAGCTTGAACTCTTCGGCGATCCGCCCGTCAAAGGCGAGCCCCGCTTCGGGCCGCGCCTCATCGACAAAGCGCACGGCGTCGCCGAGCTTGTAGAAGCCTTCCTCGTCGAAGGCCTCGGCGGTTTTCTCCGCATTGCGATAATAACCCGGCGTGATGTGGGGCCCGCGGACGCGGCATTCGAGCTTTTGGCCGACCGGCGCGAGCTTCATGTCACAGCCTGGAATGGGGAGGCCGATCAGGCCCATTCGATCGTTTGGCCAATGCACGTTCGCCGTGGTGGGCGCCGTCTCGGTGGCGCCGTAGCCAGCTGACAACGAAATGCGCTCGCCGGTCGTCGCGACGGCGACCCTTTGGATCCGCTCATAGAGATCCTGGCCCATGGCCGCGCCGCCATAGGCCATGACGATGAGGCGTTTGAAGAACGTCTCCGCGAGGGTCTGGTCGCGCTCCAGCTCGGTGGCGAGCGCCGCCCAAGCCGCCGGCACGGTCGTGTGCTGGGTGGGGCTCACCTCGCGCATATTGCGCAGCATTTCAGGCAGGCGCTCGGGCGGCGGCGCGCCCCAATCGATATAAAGCGTGCCGCCCCAATCGGTCATGGAATGGAGGATCGCATTGGCGCCATAGGTGTGGGACCAGGGCAGGAAATTGATCATCACCTGCGGGCCGCCAGAAAGCGTCTCGAGCCGCTCCACATCCCAGATCGAGCGGATCATTTTCACCATCGAGGCGATATTGCCATGGGTGTTGATCACCGCCTTAGGCTCGCCGGTGGAGCCGGAGGTCAACATGTATTTCGCGACGCCGTCCGCCGTCAGCCGATCGTAGGCGAGATCGACGGCGGAGGAGGCATTGGACCGGGCGAGATCGTCAAACGCGACGGCGTCGACGCCCTCCGGCGCGGTGCGGACATAGACCACCTTCC
>CAYYNG010000223.1:0-4266 GCA_964472435.1 uncultured Hyphomonadaceae bacterium
GGAGGGGATCATCGCGACCATCCCGGTCGGCCGGCTCGGCAAGGCCGAGGAGATAGGTTCGATGGTCGCCTACCTCGCCGCCGAGGAGGCGGGTTTCATCACCGGTGCGACGAAGCCCGTGAACGGCGCGCAGTATATCGCGGGCTAGGCCTCACCAAAGAACGTCCCAGACGCGGGGGGCGGGATCCTGGGCGCCGCTCACCAGGCGGCGTCCGTCTGGGCTGAAGGACAAGGCGCTGACCGCGCCGCGATGACCCCTGAACACATCCAGCGCGTCGCCGGTGTCGGCGTCCCAAAGCCGGACCCGGCCGTCCCAGCCGCCGGTGGCGATCAATCGTCCATCCGGGCTGACAGCGACGCTGGAGACGGGCGCGTAGGTCTTCAAGACGTGGAGAACCTCGCCGCTCGCCGCGCGCCAGACGCGGGCGGTCCGGTCGAACGATCCCGTCACGACCAGCCGGCCGTCCGCGCTGAGCGCCGCTCCGAAAAGCGGCCCCTCGTGGGCGTCGTAGCGCGCGAGCGCCGCCCCGCCGCCGGCGTCCCACAGCGTCGCCGCCCCGTCGTCGGACGCCGTCAAGAGCTGCGCGCCGTCCGCGCTGAAGGCGACGCTGACGATGTGCGCGCCGTGTCCGCGCAGTTCCCGTTTCAGATCGCCTGTGTCGACGTCCCAGATCCGGGCCACGCCGTCGAGCGCGCCTGTGGCGGCGGTTCGGCCGTCGGGACTTAAGGCGACGGCGAACACATCCTCGCCCGGCGCGTCGAATATTTGCAGAGCGACGCCGTCGTCGACCCGCCAGAGCTGCGCGGTGCCGTCCCACGACCCAGTCAACGCCAGGGGCCGCTCCCGCGCCAGCGCGGCGGCGACCACATAGTCGCCATGGCCTTCGAAAACCGAAACCGAGGCGCCTGTCCCGGCATCCCAAATCCGGGCCGTCCCGTCCCGCGCCGCGGTGAGGATCCGCTCGCCGGCGGGCCCGAACACCGCCGCGCCGACCCAGCCGCTGTGCCCCTGCAAGGGGCCGGTGAAGGGCGCAGGCTCCGCCGCCGCCAGACCCGCAGCGGCCAACCCCGCCAAACCAACTCGCAGCGACCTCATGCCGCCACGGTCTGCGAAAGCTCGCGCATTGTCAAAACGACAAAGCGGCCCCTCCTTCACAGCTTCGTTCATTCTCGACTTTGAGGATTGAACCTTCTCATTTATGTTTACAGGCGGAGTTGCCGGAGGCCGTTATGCGCACCGCTCTCATCGTTCTGGGGTCCGTCGCCGGCTTGGCCGCCGGGGCGATTTGGTGGTTTTTCTTCGAAGGCCGGGCGCCCGCGGCCGCGCCGGGCGTTTTCGATATCGCCGCCTACCGCACTCTTGTCGCAAATGGACCGCCCGACCGGCCGACGGAGGTGCGCATGGAGACCGTGGGCGGCGACCTCGCGCCAAGCTGGGCGACCCATGCGGGGCGCTTCGAGGGCGAGGTGGAGATGGCCTATACGGCCTTCCAACTGGTCTATCCGGACCGCTCGATCGTGATCGGCGGCGCTGTCGATGCGCCCACTATCGAGGTGATGCGCCAAACGGATGCGGCGTTCTTCGACGCCGAGGCCTATGGGCGGCTGACCCGGGCGATGCTTGCGGCCGACCAGGTCTGGATCACCCACGAGCATATCGACCATGTTATGGCTGTCGCGCGCCACCCTGATCCCGGGGCCCTGGCGCCGCGGCTGCGGCTGAACGCGAGCCAGATCGCCATGCTGCCGCGGTTCGCCGCCGGCGACGCCTTGCCGGCCCCCATCGCCGAAGTGGCGCCTGTTCGCAATGACGCGGCCCGGCTGATCGCGCCGGGGGTCGTGGTCGCCCCGGCCGCGGGGCATACCGCGGGCACGCAGGTCTTCTATATCGATCGGGCGGACGGGACCGAATACCTTCTGATCGGTGACATCGTTTGGGCGATGACGAATTTAGACGGGCTGACGACCCGACCGCGGATCACGCAAATCGTTGTGTTCGATCCGAACGAAGACCGCGGGGCCGTGCTGCGGCAAGTGCGCGCCCTGCACGATTTGAGGGCCGCTGAGCCTGGCCTGAACATCGTGCCCAGTCATGACCGCGCGCATTTGCGAGGTCTGGTGGCGAGCGGCGCGCTGGCCGAGCCCTTTGTCGAGCCGGCCAGCGCGCAAGATGAAAGCGACTAGCTTTGCTTGTTGAATTCGCCGGAAACGGTGATCAAGACCTCGTCGCTGACCGCCGGGGCGAAGTTGCCGAGGCCGAAATCCGAACGCAGCACGGTCGTCGTGGCTTCGACGCCGATTGTATCCGTCTGATTCAGCGGGTGCGGGCCGGCGCCCAGAAGTTTCACATCGAGCGTGACGGGTTTGGTCACGCCTTTGATGGTGAGGTCGCCGGTCATGGTGCCGGTTTCCGCATCGGTTTGCTCGAGGCTGGTCGCCACGAACGTGATGGTGGGGAACGCTTCGGTGTCGAGCCAGTCGGCCGAGTTCAGGTGGCCGTTGAATTCCTCAACACCGGAGTCGACGCTGGTCGCATCGATCGTGACGTTGATGTCGCTCTCGGCCGGCGCATCCACGTTGATTTCCATAACCGCTGCGACGTCTTCAAACTGGATGATCGGGTTTGAAAAGCCGAAGTGGCTATAGGTCAGGGTCACGTAGCCGTGGCCTGGATCCATTTTGTAGGTGCCAGAGCTGACTTTTTCGGAAAGGGCGCTTTGGGCGGATGCTGCGCCGGCCAGCAGCGCCGCGGCGCCGGCGGCCGCAAAGAGAGAGCGGATTGTCATGGGGCGTGTTCCTTTTCCCGTTAGGTTAACACGTGCGTCAAATGGCCTCGCGCTCGCGGCTGTCCAACTCACGATCCCGTGATCTGCGCGCGGCGGCCGCGCTTGATCTTGCCGGTCGCCTGGCCCACACATGCGCCACTTCTAATCCCGTCCAGACGAAAGCGATCCCGCGCCATGGCGTCCTACCAATATGTCTATCAGATCCAGGGGCTGACAAAGGCTTATCCCGGCGGAAAGAAGGTGTTTGAAAACATCCATCTCTCCTTCCTGCCGGACGCCAAGATCGGGGTCGTCGGCGTCAATGGCGCGGGGAAATCGACGCTGCTGCGCATCATGGCGGGGGTTGATACGGAGTTCGGCGGCGAAGCGCGAGCGGCGGACGGGATCAAGGTCGGCTATCTGCCCCAGGAGCCGAAGCTCGTCCCCGCGCTGAACGTCTTCGACAATATCGCGAGCCAGTGCCCCGAGAAGGTGCTCTTGGAGAAATTCAATGCGATCTCGGCGCGGCTCGGCGAAGAATACACCGATGAGCTGATGGAGGAGATGACAGCCCTCCAAGAACAGGTCGACGCCGCCGACGCGTGGGATATCGATTCGAAAATCCAGATGGCCATGGAGGCGCTGCGGTGCCCTGACGATTTCGCCGACGTCGCCCAGCTCTCGGGCGGGGAGATCCGGCGCGTCGCGATTTGCCAACTCCTTCTGTCGAAGCCCGACATGATCTTGATGGACGAGCCGACGAACCACCTCGATGCGGAAACGGTGGCGTGGCTGCAGAACTACCTGATCAATTTCCCGGGCTGCGTTATCCTCGTCACCCACGACCGGTATTTCCTTGACGACATCACGGGCTGGATCCTTGAATTGGACCGCGGCCGCGGCATCCCCTACGAGGGCAACTACTCCGCTTGGGTCGAGCAGAAGGCGAAGCGGATGGAGCAGGAGGCCCGCGAAGAGAAAGGTAAACAGCGCACCCTCGCCAAAGAGCTTGAATGGGTGCGCGCCGGCGCGAAGGCCCGGCAAGCGAAGTCTAAAGCGCGGATCCAGCGCTACGAGGAAATGGCCTCCGAAGCGGAGCGCGAGAAAGTCTCCACCGCGCAGATCCGCATTCCCCCAGGCCCGCGGCTGGGCGGCGTCGTTCTCGAGGCCGAGGGCCTCCGCAAAGGCTTCGGCAACAATCTCCTGATCGAGGATCTCGATTTCAAACTGCCGCCCGGCGGCATCGTCGGCGTGATCGGACCGAACGGCGCCGGCAAGTCCACCCTCTTCAAAATGATCATCGGCCAGGAGACGCCGGACGCCGGGATCCTCCGGGTCGGGGATACGGTAAAGCTCGGCTATGTCGACCAGTCCCGCGACAAGCTCGAGGCGGATAAGAACGTTTGGGAGGAGATCTCGGGCGGCACCGACGTGATCGATCTCGGCGGGATCGAGGTGAACTCCCGCGCCTATGTCGGCGCCTTCAACTTCAAGGGCCCCG
>CAYYNG010000224.1:0-4225 GCA_964472435.1 uncultured Hyphomonadaceae bacterium
TGTCGCTTGGCGCCGCGCCATGGCCCTCGGCGATACTGGCGAATGCGGCGCTTCTTTTCCAGTTTCCGTTGGTCCACTCGTTTCTGTTGACCAAGACGGGGCGGCGCCTTCTGAGCCGCCTCGCACCCGCGCCCCACGGCAAGACACTGTCGACGACGGTCTATGCCCTGATCGCATCGACGCAATTGATCCTGCTCTTCACGTTGTGGACGCCAAGCGGCGTCGTTCTGTGGCGCGCCGAGGGCATTGGGTTCTGGGTGATGGGCGGGGCGTTCGCTGGGGCCTGGGCGCTTCTTGGGAAATCCGCTTGGGACGCTGGGATCGGGCTTCAAAGCGGCGCACTCGGCTGGCTGGCGCTTCTGCGGAACCGTGAGCCGGTCTTCCCAGACCTGCCGACCCGCGGCCTCTTCCGGTTCGTCCGGCACCCCATCTATGTCTCATTTGCGTTGATTCTTTGGACGCCTCCCGTCTGGACGCTCGACCAAACCACGCTCGCCGCCCTCTACACGGTCTATTGCCTGGCCGCGCCAGTCGCGAAGGAGCGGCGGTTCGCCGAGATCTATGGGGATCGTTTCCGGCGGTATCGCGCGCGAACGCCCTATTGGCTCCCCTTTACCAAATCCACGAGGTCCTGATGCTCGATACGCCGAAAAAACAACGGAATCTGCAGCACATCTATGACGACGCCGCCGATCAATGGTGGTCCGACGACGTCCGTTGGGTCCGCACGCTGAAGAATATGGTCCCCGGCCGCCTCGATTACTTCGATCAGTTCATAGATTGGGCCGACAAAGCGGTCTTAGACGTCGGCTGCGCCGGCGGCTTCATGTCCGAGGCGATCGCGGGCCGCGGGGCGCGCGTGTCTGGTATCGATCCGGCGGCGGGCGCGATCGCTGCGGCGAGCGGCCATGCCAAGAAGAGCGGTTTGGACATCGACTATCGCAAAGGGGTCGGCGAAGCTTTGCCCCATGCCGATGAGACATTCGACGCCGTCGTCTGCGTCGATGTTCTCGAACATGTCAGCGATCTTGGTCAAACCTTGTCGGAGATCGCCCGGGTTCTCAGACCCGGGGGTCGCTTCTTCTTCGATACGATCAATCGCACGAAGGCGGCGCGGTTTGCGACAATTACGATCGCCGAAGATTGGCTCGGCCTCTTGCCTCAAGGGACCCACGATCCCGCGCTCTTCATCGCGCCGAAAACGCTGACCGCGCTGTTGGCTGATCGCGATTTGCCGGTCGACGAGCTGACAGGCCTCGGCCCACGCAGCATCGACTTAAGGGGCGACTTCGTGTTCGGCCGCTTACCCTTCAAGCAAGTGATTTATATGGGCGTCGCCACCCGCGCCTGATAGGGTCGGTCCTCCGGGGTCGCGCGCCTTAGCGCTTGGGCACGCCTGACTTGTCGAGCCGCCAGCGCAGGGTGTCGATCCGGTCCTGGCCGAAGAAGGGCTCGCCCTGAAAAACCATGGTCGGCACGCCCCAGTGTCCAGCAGCCTCCAAGGCGGCATGATTGGCCTCCACCTCGACCATCGGATCGTCGCCGGCGATCGCCGCCTCCATCTCGCCGAGGTCGAGCCCGGCTTTCGCCACGGCGTTTGCAAGCTTATCGCCCTCGTTCCAGCCTGGCTCGCCGGACCAGATCAGGTGCGAGACGTGGTAAGCCAGATCGACGCCCTTGCCGCGCCGCTCGGCTTCGACGCCAAGACCAGTCAGCCGGTAGATATACGGCTGGTCTTCCGACACCTCGAACGTCTGCATGTCTTGGACAATAGGATCGGGCGAAGCGAACCCCAGGGTCATGCCGAGGAATTGCGCGCGCCGCATTGCGTCCATGACGATGTATCTCGCGGGCTTTTTGTCTTTCGCAAATAATGTGTCCTTGGTGCGGATCGCAATCGGCAGAACCGGACGCAGATGCACCTCGACCTCGTAGTCGTCGCGCAGCCGGACAAGGTCTGGGGTGACGAGATAGGAGTATGGGCTTCGGAAAGACCAATAGACGTCGACGGAATGGGCCATGTTCAATTCACCTCGATCTGGCGGCTGGCGGTCATGCTCTGGCGGGCAGGGTTGTCGCGCCCTAGATCTCGAACATCTGCGGACCGTTCGCAATGGCCTTGCCCGAAGTGGCGGCGATGGTCGGCGTTCGCGCTAAAGATTTCGAGTTGGCGGCCCATGCCCGGCTCCGGGAGCGCCCAGTATTTCGACTATGCTTGAGAGGTCCCCTTCATTCCGAAGCGGCGCCTTGGAAACCCGCGCGCCATGTACGATCGCCAGGACCCGCCGGTATAAGCGGGGTATGGCACAGCAAAACGACCTTCTCATCGCCCTTCGAAGGATCATGCGCGCGATCGATCTCCACTCAAAGCGGCTAGCGCGGGACACCGGCCTCACCACGCCCCAGCTCATCGTTCTGCAAAGCGTCGCTGCGACAGGCCGAGCGAAACCAAGCGACGTGGCGCGAAACGTCCATCTGTCGACGGCCACCATTACCTCGATCGTTGATCGCTTGGTGCGCGACGGCCTGGTCTCACGGGAGCGCAGCCTTGCGGACCGTCGCAGCGTTGAAATTGTCCTTACGGAGCAAGGACAAGCGAAAACGCGCAGCGCGCCGGAACTCTTGCAGGAAGAGTTTCTTGCCGCGTTTCTCGGCCTCGCCGATTGGGAGAAATCGCTTTTGGTCTCGAGCGTCCAGCGCATCGCAGAGATGATGGAAGCGGGCGCGATCGACGCCGCGCCAATTCTAGAGGTCGGCGAAATTGCGCCGGACGCCCCCTAGGGTCCAGACTCAATTCTTTTGTTGGAGTGACAGGCAGATGATCAAGCCATGCAAGGAAAGACGCGCAGGGCGGGGCGCGCCCCGGCCAAGCGGCTTGACGCAGCAGGGCGCCGGTCAGCTGGCTGAGGCGTCCACCGTCCGCACCGAGCACCGGTTTTCCGGCCCGTGGCGGCGTTGCGTTCCCTTGAAGAGGCCCGCCTTTTCGGCGGGACCGCGCCTGGCCACGAACCGGAACTCCGCCGCTCACTGCGGCAAAAGACTTGAGTATGGACCCTAGGCCGATCTCACCGGCTCGACTTCGTCGTCCGGCGGCGAGTCCCAGAGAATGTGCCGGTCCTCCAGAACGACGAGACTGTCTTTACTTACAAGCGTGCCACTCGTCTGAAACCCCAGCAGCTGTTTGGCGGGGATCTCCGTGTTGCGCGCAAGGATCATGGTCTCTTCGGCCGTGAAGTTCGCCAGCCCGCGCGCCCGCTCTGATCCGCTTTCATCATAGATATGGATGACGTCGCCGCGAACGAAAGTGCCTTGCACGCTCTTGAGATCGTTTCGAAGCACGCCCCGTTCACCGCGGCACAGCGCTTCGGCGGAGGCGTCTGAAATCACGATGCTGCCCGCCATCTGCAGCCGATCGGTGAGCCATGTCGTCCACGCGGAGGCGGGCTCGATCTCCGCCGTGCAGCGCGTGTGCTTGCGAAGCCCGTCGAGCAGCGACGTAACCGGATTCTCTTCCTCGCCATTTGCGATCAGGGTCTCGCAACCCGCGTTCTGCGCCATGTTCGCCGCCTGCATTTTGGTGAGCATGCCGCCGCTGCCAAGATCGCTCACGCCGTCGGTGACGGCCAAGAACGGGGTGACATCGTGCACGGTTTCGACCAACTCAGCGCCTGGCTCGGAGGGATCTTTCGTGTAGAGCCCGTCGACGCACGTTAGAATGACAAGCGTTTCCGCTTGGATCATCTGGGCGACTTTTGCGGCGAGCCGGTCATTGTCGCCGACGCGGATCTCTTCGGTTGTAATCGAGTCGTTCTCATTGACGATCGGCGTGATACCGGCCTGCAGGAGACGGTGCACCGTGTTCTTCGTGTTCAAGAAGCGCCGCCGATCCTCCATGTCCCGCAGGGTCACTAGAACTTGGGCGATATCAAAGCCGTATTCGTGGGCGACTTGCTTATAAGCGTTGAGGAGCAGCGGCATGCCGCACGCGGCGGCGGCTTGTTTGTCGCGTAAACCGGCGGTCTCCGGCGTTGCGCCAATTACGTTCAGCCCCAAGGCGACAGCGCCAGACGAGCACAGGACGACTTCGTAACCGCGGCTGCGAAGTTCGGCGACATCTTCAAGGAGGCGCTGGATGAACGCCCATCTGGGGGTCAAGAGCTCAGGATTGGCGAGCAAACTCGACCCGATTTTCACAACAATGCGCTTCGACGACGGCACGATCTGC
>CAYYNG010000225.1:0-4212 GCA_964472435.1 uncultured Hyphomonadaceae bacterium
CCGTTCTCCAGGAGGCGGCGAACCAGATAGGCGAGAAGGTCCTTGTGCGGACCCTCCGGCGCATAAATGCGGCTCCGCGCGCCGACCTCGGTTAGCAGATAATGATGCAGGGACTCGCCCATGCCATGGAGGCGCTGGAACTCTAAGGGTTCGACGCCGCCCGAGAGTTCTAGGATCGCCGCGGCGGTATGGGCGTTGTGGGTCGCGAATTGCGGATAGATGCGATCTGTCAGATTGAGGAGCTTCTGCGCGCAGCAGATATATGAGATGTCGGTCGCCGAGCGCTTTGTGAAGACGGGGAAGTCCGCGACGCCGTCGACCTGGGCGCGCTTGATTTCGGTGTCCCAGTAAGCGCCCTTCACGAGCCGGAGCATCACCTTCCGGTCATAGTGCGACGCAGCCTCGTAGACCCAATCGACGACGGCCCCCGCCCGTTTGCCGTAGGCTTGGACGACGAGGCCGAGCCCGTCCCATCCGGCGAGACGCTCATCGGCGAGCAATCGCTCGAAAACATCGAGCGTGGGGTCCAGTCGATCGGCTTCCTCGGCATCGATGTTGAGACCGAGACCCCGCGCCCGCGCGGCGATGGCGAGCGCTTTGATCCGCGGGACGAGCTCCGCTTCGAGCCGAGCGCTTTTGGCGAATTCGAACCGCGGATGGAGGGCGGAAAGTTTGACCGAAACGCCGGGGGAAGTTTGGATCGAGGGCGCGTCATTGTCATCGCCGACGGCGTGGATGGCGGTCATATAGGCGTCGAAGTAGCCGCGGGCGTCCGCTTCTGTCAGGGCTGCCTCGCCCAGCATGTCGTAGGAATAATAGTATCCTCGTTTGCGTTCGGCGCGGCCCCGCCGCATGGCCTCCTCGATCGATTGCCCGAGCACGAATTGATTGCCCATCTCCTTCATCGCCCGGCGCACGGCGGCGCGCACGACGGGCTCGCCCAGCCTTTTGACGGTCCGGTTCAAAAGCCCCATCACGCTGCTCGAATCGTCGTCGTCAAGGACGCGCCCCGTCAGCATCAGCGCCGCGGTGGACGCGTTGACGAGGTTCGAGTGGGACTTGCCGAGGTGCTCGTCCCATTCATAGGGAATGATCTTGTCGGCGATGAGCGCGTCGATCGTGCCAGGATCAGGCACGCGCAGCAGAGCTTCGGCGAGGCACATCAGTGCGATGCCCTCGTTCGTCGAGAGCCCGTATTCGGCGAGGAACAAGTCCATCATGCCGGGCTCGCCCTCTTCGCGGATATGACGGATCAGGGAGACGGCCCGGGCGTGGATCTGCTTGCGCTGCTCTAGCGTCGGGCCGTGCCGCGCGACGAGGTCGCGAATGACGCTGTCTTCATCGGCGCGGTGGAGGGCGGCGATGGCCCCTCGAGCCGAAGCGAGGGGGGCGCCGTTGGAAGGAAGCTCTATCGGCATGTCGCGGTCCGTCCTTCTTGTGTCCCCGCCCTTGTGGATGGGCGACTAGGAAGATGATTATGGCATCGACCCTAGCAGCAAAGCCGCTGCGCCTTAGGCGATGGGCGTCGGCGCCTCGTTCATTGTCTGCCGCATCTCTTCGAATTTGTCCTGCACCCGTTGGCGCGCCTTTTGGGCGAAGAGGCTCACGGCGATGGCGGCGAGCCCCGAAAAGAGAAACCCTGGCACGATCTCATATAGGATGTCGGATAGGCTCCGCCCGTCGATCTTGACCGGCGCGTATAGCCAAAAGAGCACGGTGCCAGCGCCGACGACCATGCCCGCCAAAGCGCCCTCTCGAGACAAGCTCTTCCAGTAAAGGCTGAGGAGAATGACGGGCCCGAAGGCGGCGCCGAAGCCCGCCCAGGCGTTGCCGACGAGGGAGAGGATATTGCTGGACCGATCGAACGCAAGCGCGATCGCCACCAGTGAAACGATGAAGACGGATCCCCGGCCCACGGCCACCAACTCGCCCTGGCTTGCGTCTTTCCGCACGAACGTTTTGTAGAAATCCTCCGTCAGCGAGCTCGAAGAGACGAGCAGCTGCGACGAGATGGTCGACATGATCGCGGCGAGGATGGCGGCCAATAGAAACCCCGCGATCAGCGGATGGAAGAGGATTTGCGACAGGAGGATGAAGATGGTCTCGGGATCGTCAACGGCGAGGCCCTTGGTTGCGGCGTATGCGTAGCCGACAATGCCGGTCATCACGGCGCCGATCACGGTGACAAGCATCCACCCCATGCCAATGTAGCGCGCGGTCGCGACGTCTTTCAGCGAACGGATGGCCATGAACCGGACGATGATGTGGGGTTGGCCGAAATAACCGAGGCCCCAGGAGAGGAGCGAAACCAGGCCGAGCGCTGTCAGACCCTCCGGCCACCAGCCGAAATAACCCGGCTCCGCCGTGGCCACCGCAGCTGTCCAAGCCCCGCCGTCCTGCAGCACCAGATAGGTCACAATGGGCACAAGTACGAGCGCCAGGAACATGATGCAGCCCTGGACGAAATCGGTCAGGCTGACGGCGAGGAAGCCGCCGAACAAGGTATAGGCGACAACGACGCCGGCGGTGAAAAAAAGACCGAGGTGATAATTCAAGCCGAACGACGCTTCGAACAATTTCCCGCCCGCGACGATCCCGGCGGAGGTGTAGAGCGTAAAAAAGATGACGATGACCACGGACGATAGGACCCGAAGCGCCCGGGTCCGGTCATTGAACCGCTTCTCGAAATAGTCGGGAATGGTGATAGCGTCGTCCGACATCTCGGTGAAAACGCGCAGGCGCGGCGCGACAAACCGATAGTTGAGGTAGGCCCCGATCACGAGGCCGACCGCGATCCAGGCGGCGCTGTAGCCAGACAGGAAGACTGCGCCCGGCAACCCCATCAGCATCCAGCCGCTCATGTCCGAGGCGCCGGCCGACAAGGCTCCCACGGCCGGGTGAAGTCGGCGGCCGCCTAACATGTATTCAGAGACGTCGCTGGTCGACTTCCGATAGGCGTAGATCCCGATTGCAAGCATCAGGACGAAATAGGCGGCTAAGGCGATGAGGGCTTCAGTATTCATGGCGCTTTCTAGTTTTGAACATGCCGGCGGGCGAAACGGTTCAGGCGTTCTCGAAGAAACAAACGAGTCCCAGCGCTTTGTTCTTCCGGGCGGTTTCCGCCGTTGCGATTGTTTTCGATCCTCTCCGCGTCGCCTCGGGATCGGACATGCGAACGAGCGTCATCAGTCATGCAAGACATAGGCGGATCCTCAAGAACGGGCTGGATTATCTGAGTTCGACGGCGCGACGATAGGCGGCCAGCGCGGTCGCCTCGATGAGGCGTGAAAAGTCGCCGCCTCCATTCAGCGCTTCGAGGCCGGCCTCCGTGGTGCCGGCCTTACTGGTGACCGACGCGCGGAGCGTGGCGAGATCGTCGCTCGATCGCAGCGCCATCTCGACCGCGCCGGCGATCGTACCAAGAACGAGCCGTCTTGATGTGGCTTCATCAAAGCCGAGGGACTGCGCCGCCTGGCTAAAGGCGCGCGCGATTTCGAACATATAGCCCGGGCCGCTGCCGGCGATTGCGGTGATCTTGTCCAGGTCGTCTTCGTCGTCGACTTCTACGACGTCGCCCGTCGCCAACATTAGGTCGCGAACAAGCGCCTGTTTCGCGGGCTCGACATGCTCCGAGAAATACAGACCGCTCACCCCTCTGCCGATGGAAGCCGGCATATTCGGCATCACCCTCGCCACCGGGCGGCCGTGGAGCAGCGCAGACAGACGCGTGCTGGAAACCCCCGCGGCGATGGACAGGAGGGGGGCTTCAGGCGCCAATCTGCGGTGATAATCCGGCAACACGTCGTCGACCAATTGAGGTTTCACGGCGACCACCAAGAAATCGAAGGCCATGTCCCCCAGCGTTTCCGGCCCCGCATGGCGATCGACGCGCGGATGATCAAACGTGGAAAAGGGATCGACGATCGTAAACGACGCCGAATTCGTTTCCGCCCATTGCCGCAGCAGGGCCCCGCCCATGTTCCCGCATCCGATCATCAGCCCTTGCATACCGGCCCGTCTCCTTTGCTGCATCGCACATAGCGCTAATTCGTTTCGAATTCAAATATTTCCAACTCAAAAGTACGCGCACAGTTTATCGGGTAGCGAGATCCGTGCGGCTGATTCGTAAGCTTATTTCAAGTTTACCCGGAATTCGCCAGGCTGCTGTCGCGGCAAGCTAATTTGTCTTCTAAATAGGTTGTTCGTGTGTGC
>CAYYNG010000226.1:0-4206 GCA_964472435.1 uncultured Hyphomonadaceae bacterium
CACGATCGACAGCGACTATCGCGGCGAGGTGAAGGTGATCTTGATCAATCTAGGCGACGCGCCGTTCGCGATCGAACGCGGCGAACGGATCGCGCAGCTGGTTCTCGCGCCGGTCGTTCAGGGCGCTTGGGACGTGGTTGACGCCCTGGCCGAAACCGACCGCGGCGTCGGCGGGTTCGGCTCGACCGGCCGATAAGGGTGATTCCCGGGGGTGGTATCCGCCATCGGGCGCGCTATATTGAAAAACGATAAGCTTGCAAGGAGGCGCCCGATGGATGGAACAACCATGGTGGTGGCGATTGTCGCCCTGGTGATGGGGGCCAAGATTTTGAATACTTGGCTCAAGACCCGCGCGAAGGTCGCCGATGGCCAGACCCAGGCGGCCGAGATGGCGGAAATGGCCGCGGAGTTGGACCGGTTGGCCCAACGAGTCCGCGTCCTGGAACGCCTTGCGACCGACGGCGACCATCGCTTGCGCGAGGAATTCCGCAATATCGCCTGAGCCCGCCGGTTGAACCGCGCACCGCCTGCATTACATATTGTTTATCAATAAGATTGGTGATCGATGAGAGCAGGAAGGAGCGAGCATGAACCCTCTGATGTTGGGTCTCTTCATTTTTCTGATGTACTTGGTGGTGCGAAGCCTTCACGAGCCCCGCCGGAGACGGCTTGAGTCGCAAGACCCCGAGCGCCTGCAAGCAAAGCTTGATCGGGTGACCGAGCGCCTTCGCGTGCTGGAGCGGATCGTCACCGATCGAGACCGGGATCTCGGCGACCGGATCGACCGTCTTCGCTAGGGCGGTTTCCGACCAAATCGCACCACTTGGCGGGGTGTATTTTGTGGTCTGGCGAGGCGCATACCGCAGCGGGATGCGAGCATCCCGCGAGGATTGCAACGCGGCCAGAGCGCAAAAGACCCCCCAGTGTCTCTCTGAAAAAAGACTATTATTTTCGGCGATTTGAGCTTGTGCGCGAGGGCCGCCGCTCGTCTTTTCCGCGAGGATCGTCGTCGCGCAAAGATCCGCCGATGCCCGCATCGACGGACGTCACGCTCCTGGCCCTGACGAAAAATTCAAGCGGCCAAGTGGTGCGATTTGGTCGGAAACCGCCCTAGGCGGCGTCTAAGGCCTTTTCGTCGTCCAAGCGGTCGATCCCGACCCCGCGCTTGGCCGCGTTCCGGCGCCGGGCCCGGGGGTAGATCGTCTCAAACAGGTGCTCGAACGTTCGCGCCCAAGAGAAGCGCGCCTCGACGTGCGCTCGGGCCGCCGCAGCCATCTCGAACCGCTCGGGCGAGGTCCAAATCCGTTCGATGTTTCGCGCCATAGCGGCCGCGTCCCCCACGGGGCCGAGCAGACCCAGCGCGTCCGGCACGCGATCGGGCATTGCGCCCGCGGCGACGCCCACCACTGGCAGTCCCGACGCCTGCGCTTCGATGATCGAGATGCCGAAGGTCTCATAGGGCATGGCGGAGACGTAAAGGTCGGCGGAGGCGAGGGCGCGGGCAAGCTCCGGCCGCTCGCCGATATAGCCCGGAAAAACGGCCGCCGCCCCCGCCGCCCGTTCGCGCAGCTCGTCGCGGAGGTTGCCCTCGCCCAGCATCACGAGGCTCGCGTTCATCTCCGAGGGCAGCTGCTCGAAAGCGTCGTAAACGATGTCGGCCGCCTTCTCGCGATCGATCCGGCCGGCATAGACCAGGAGCGGGCCGTCGCTCCGTACGCCGTGCTCGGCGCGGAAGGCGTCGTCGCGTTTATTCGGATGGAAGAGGTCTATATCGGTGCCGAGCGGCAGCACGTCGACATTGGCGATGTCCAGTGCGGCGAGATAGTCCGCCATTTCGCGGTTCAGCGCATAGAGGCCGTCGAACTTGCGATAGAGCGAGCCCGCATAGCGATATCCGAGGGTCCGCAGCCGGGCGCCGGCCCAACTGCCGAAGTACCGGTCGCCGAATCTTTGGACATAAACCGTTGGAAAATCCGTCCGATACCCGGCCAACAAGACGGTCTCGGGCCGTTCCTTCCGATAGGAGATGGCCGCCCAGGGCAGGTTATAGGCGTCCAGGCACTCGACAGAGGCGGGGCGATGGGTCCGAAGCGCCTCGATCACGGCCTTTGAGCGGAGGAGCAGTCGGTACATGGGGCTGCCCGGCACCTTCGGAGACGCGATCTCAACCGTGATGTGGCGGCCGTCTTGATAGGTGCGGTCGGTCTCGCCGGGTATGATGAGAAGGTGCGTATGCGGCGTTCGGCTGTCGATGTATTTCCGCTTCTCGGTGAGATATGTGCGAATGCCGCCTCCCGTGGAGGCGTAGGATTGCGTGAGATCGCAAAGGATCAATCCCTCAGACATGCCAGCCCCTTCGGCGCATCGGCTTACAATCCACTAAATAGTGTAAACTGGTTTCTGCCGCTGTGCTTACCTACTTGTCAAACATTAGTCACCTGGCTGACGCAGCCCAGGAAATTTCGTAAAGAAATCGCGAACTTGTTACGGCGGGCCCGTGAATGTCAGGATCAACCGAACTTCGAGTGGCTCTTTTTTCGGGCAACTACAACTACCAGACGGACGGCGCGAACAAGGCGCTGAACCGACTGGTTGGATATCTCGAGCGCCAAGGCGTGCCGGTCTTGGTCTTCTCGCCCACGAGCGACACTCCGGCCTTTCCTCCGGAGGGCGAGCTCGTCTCCGTACCGTCCTTTCCAGTGCCCGGCCGCGGCGAATATCGAATCGGTCTGCCGCTCAACGGGGCGCTCAGAGCTCGCATCACGGCGTTCGCGCCGACCCTGATCCATCTCTCGGCGCCGGATTGGCTCGGCCATTCCGCGCTCGCCTTCGCTGAACGGCGCGGCGTTCCGGCCGTCGCATCGTTCCACACCCGGTTCGATACGTATTTCAGCTACTATGGACTGCCCTGGGTCCAATCGCTGATCCGCCGCCGGATGGGCCGCTTCTACAGCCGCTGCGAACATGTTTACGTTCCCACCCAGTCGGTTGGCGACGTGCTCGTTCAAGACGGCATCATCGGCGATAATAGACGGACCTGGAGCCGCGGCGTCGACCGTGATCTCTTCACGCCCGCCCAGCGCGACCTTGCATGGCGACGATCGGTTGGACTTGGAGATGATGAGATCGTCATTTCCTTCGTCGGGCGGCTTGTGAAGGAGAAGGGCCCCGACGAGCTGAAACGATTGACCGCTGAGCTACGCAAGCTCGGCCACCGGGTGCGCCCCCTGGTGGTCGGCGACGGGCCCGAACGCGCGCGGCTCGAGGCGGCGATGCCCGACGCGGTCTTCACGGGCCACTTAAGCGGAACCGATCTGGCGCGCGCCTACGCCTCGAGCGACATTTATTTCAATCCAAGCCTGACGGAAACCTTCGGCAACGTCACTTTGGAGGCGATGGCGTCGGGGGTGGCCACCGTTTGCGTGGAGGCGACGGGCAGCGCTAGCTTGATCCAACGCGGCGAAACGGGGCTTTTGCTCGATCCCCTGAAAAAAGAGAGCTGGGCCCGCGACATCGCTCCCCTATGCGGGGACCGGGCGCTTCGCAGCCGTCTCGCCGGGGCGGCTCGCGAGCGCAGCGGCGATTACGATTGGGACCTCGTGCTCGGCGAGGTGCTGGCCCAATACCACGAAGTGATCCGACCCGAGGCGGCTGCGCCGGGCCAGATCGCAGCCTAAGTGCCAAGCGAGGCGCCTTTAATCGAGGCTGACGCCCGAACGACAGCGATCCACCGGATTCGCAGGCTGGCGAGCGGGCCCGCCGGCGCTTGGCTCAGGGGTGCGTTTTTCATCGGGATCGGCGGCTACCTCGTTTTCCGCCTCACCCAGATCGGCTGGGCCGACGTCGCCCAATCGCTGCCGCGGACGCCGCTCTTTTATTTTATCTCGATCGCGATCTTCCTCGTTCTGCCGATATCGGAGGTGGTCAATTACCGTCTCATCACCGGCGGCTTCGTGCCGGACGGATTCCGCCGCTTCGTCCGTAAGCGGGTGCTGAACGAGGGCGTCGTGACCTATTCGGGCGAGGCTTACCTCTTCGGCGCGCTTTCGGCGCTGCCAGGGTTCACAGAGCGCCGCGCGCTCTCGGCGATCAAAGACAACAATGTCGTCTCGGCCGTCGTCTCGAACACCTGGACGCTGGTTCTCGTCGCGGCGCTGGACGCCAGCGGCCAGTCCGGCGCGATCGAAGCGATCTACCACGCGGCGC
>CAYYNG010000227.1:0-4203 GCA_964472435.1 uncultured Hyphomonadaceae bacterium
TAGGCGAGGTCACCCGCGCTGCGATCCGAGCAATCGAAAAAGACAACGGACTTGACGAAACCGGCCAGGTTGCGGCGGTGGTGATCGAAGCCGTCAACACCGCTGCGGCGGCCGCGCGCAGCTAGGGCGTTTTCCGCCCCAGGCCGCCGTCTCCCTCGTTAAAGCCGCCAAACCGACGCGGGCGCGCCATCGGGGCTCAACGCGCCGGCGGCGATGGGGTGGACCCGTTCGCGCCCCAGGGCGAACACGATCGGTTCGCCGGTGAAGACCGCTGAAAAGGCGGCGTCGCAGACATTCAACCCGCCGGTGAACGCACCAAGGGCCGGCATGATCAAACGCTCGCCGTCGGTAATGAAGCATCGGCGCCGGACCGACCGGTTGCGGCGCCGAACCTTAGCGCACGGATGAAGATGGCCGGCGACCTCGCCCGCCGCGCCCGTGGGTTCGTGGCGGAACACCAGCGGCCCGATCCGCGCCTCGCGGCATGTTCGGCCGCCGAGATGGGTCGGGGGATCGGGATCGTGATTGCCCTCGACCCACAGCCAATCCACGGCGCCGGTAAGGGCGCGCAGACGGTCCGCGTCGCCCGGCGCGAGGCGATCGGCCGCCGCCATATCGTGAAAACTGTCGCCGAGGGAGATGATGCGCCGTGGCCGATAGGCCGCCGCGGCCGCCTCCACGATCGCCAAGGTCGCGCCCGTATCGTAGGGCGGCAGCATCTGCCCACGGGCCGCGAAGGACGACCCTTTCTCAAGGTGCAGATCCGAGACGATCAAGGTCGCCTGGTCCGGCCACCAAAGCGCGCCCTCGCAGGTCGGCGTGAGGAAGGCCCCGCAGAGGTGGATACGGATATCCGCCGCGGCTGGAATCGGCGATACGGTCATCCGACGGACCGTTAAACGGGCGCGCGCGGGCGTCAATCATGTCTGGCGAACGGGCCGCATTTCGGTTGTCCCGCTCTCGACGGCGTCATAAAAGCGAGCGCGACGAGAGAGGCTATAATTCCATGCCGGATTGGGCGCCCTTCGCCATTGCCGCCATCGGCGGTTATCTTTTCGGATCGGTGCCCTTCGGCCTGGTTCTCACGCGGGCGGCCGGCCTTGGCGATATCCGGGCGGTCGGCTCCGGGAATATCGGCGCGACCAATGTTCTACGCACCGGCCGGCGGGACCTCGCGCTTGCAACGCTGGTCCTCGACAGTTTGAAGGCCGGTCTCGCCTTTCAGCTCTTCGAGACGATCTGGTGGCATAATATCGGCTTGGTGGCCGGGGCGGCGGCCTTTATCGGCCACTGTTATCCGATTTGGCTGGGCTTTCGCGGCGGAAAAGGCGTGGCCACCTATGCCGGGCTGATGATCTTCGCCTCGCCGCCGGGCTTTTTCGTGGGCGTCGTCACCTGGCCCGGCACGTTCGCGCTGACCCGCATCTCATCCCTCGCCGCGCTTGTTTCGGCGGCCTTGATCCCGATCGGGGCCTGGATCTTGGGGGAAAGCGATTTCGCCGTCGCCATTATCACGGCGCTCTCGGCGCTGATGTTCTGGCGGCATCGGGCGAACATCGTTCGCCTCTTAAACGGCGCGGAGCCGCGCTTCGGCGAAAAGAAAGCGTGACCCGACGGCGGGGACTGACGGCTGCGGAGCGCGTCGATTGGCTCCGGCTCTGCCGCACGCCGAATATCGGACCGGTGGGCTTCGCCCAGCTCATCGGCCGCTACGCCACGCCCGGGGCCGCGCTCGACGCCCTGCCCGCCCTCGCCGCCCGCGCCGGGCGCAAGCGCCCGCTGGTCGCGCCGTCGACCGCGGCGATCGAGGACGAGATCGCGGCGACGGAGGCCTATGGCGCGCGGATCGTTGCGTCGTGCGAGCCGGACTTTCCGCAGCTTCTGCGCGCCCTCGATCCGCCCCCGCCCGTTCTGACAATGCTGGGCTCGACCGCCATCGCCGGGCAGCCGGCCGTGGCGATCGTCGGCGCACGCAACGCCTCCGCCGCCGGCCGAAAGATCGCCCGCGACATCGCCGCGGGGCTTGGCGGGTTCGGCTATGCGGTGGTCTCGGGCCTCGCCCGCGGCATCGACGGCGAAGCCCACGCCGCAACGCTTGAGACAGGAACCGTCGCCGTGCTTGGCGGCGGGGTCGACCATATCTATCCGCCACAGCACGAACGCCTCTACGCCGCCATCGCCCAAAAGGGGCTGATCGTGTCGGAAAGCCCCTTCGGCCACCGTGCGACGGCTCGGGATTTTCCGCGCCGCAATCGGCTGATCACGGGGCTTGCGCTCGGGGCGGTGATCGTCGAGGCCGCAGAGCGTTCTGGATCGCTGATCTCGGCCCGCACCGCCGGCGAACAGGGCCGCGAGGTGATGGCGGTTCCGGGCTCGCCCCTCGACCCGCGGGCGGCCGGCGTCAATCGGCTTCTGCGCCAGGGCGCGACCCTGGTGCGGGATGCCGACGACGTTCTCGAAGCCGTGCGCGCCCTGCCCCCCGCCGGCGTCGAGGCGCCTGGCTCGGAGCCCTTCGACCAAGACGGCCCGGTCGAGGCCCCTTCGGCGGATCAGGTCGCGTCCGTGCGCGAGGCGCTCGGCCCGATGCCGCTCTCGATCGACGAAATCGCTCGCGCGTCCGGCGTCGGGGCGGCGCGATGCGCAGCGATCCTGCTGGAGCTGGAATTGGCCGGCGTTGCGACCACTTTGCCAGGAGGGCTCGCCTGCCTCGCCGTTGAGTAAGCGCAACAGCCGACGATGAAACTTCAGACAGCCGGCCTTCGGGCGCTGGACGCTGGGATTCTCAATCTCTAATCAAGAAGCTGTTATGTATGCGGCGCAGCGCGCCGAGCGTGAGCAGGGGAGACAGTCGTGGGCAGTTGGAGCGGTCTCTCGGCTGCGGCCGCCGTCCTCTGCGCGGCCCCCTTCGCCTGGTCCCAGCCCGCGGGCGAGGACGACAACACCGTGGTTCTGATCGCCGATCGCATCACCAATAACGAGGAAACCAACGAGCAGATCGCAGAAGGCAATGTCGAGGCGGTTTATCGAGACCGGGTGCTGCGCGCCGATCGGCTGATCTATAACGCCGTGACCGGCAAGGTGCGGGCGATCGGAAACGTCTCCATCGTCGACGCCGACGGCACCCAACGGTTCGCCGACGAGGTCGAGGTCGATCAAAACCTCTCCGACGGCTATGCGATCGGCTTTTCGACACGGCTTCCCGACGGCGGCGTCTTGGCGGCGAACTCCGCGGTGCGCCAATCCGATGGCATCAACGCGCTCGACCAGGCGATCTTCACCTCCTGCGAAGTTTGCGAAGAGACAGGCCAGCGACCGACCTGGTCGCTCCGCGCCCGCCGCGCCGTCCTGGACCAAGAGGCGCAGACGATTTCCTACCGCGACGCCGTGCTCGAGGTCGCCGGACTGCCGGTTTTCTACATCCCCTATTTCTTCCACCCCGATCCGACGTCCGGCAAGCGCTCTGGATTGCTGCCGCCCAATCTCGGCATTTCGACCCGGCTCGGCTTTTTCTATGGCCAGCCTTACTACCGGGTGCTGTCGCCGAGTTCCGACCTGACGATCACGCCGACCGTCTACACAAACGTGCGTCCGCTCCTCGGACTGGAGTACCGCAAACGATTTCACCGCGGATCATTTGAAGTCGATGGGAGCTATACGTTCGAAAGAGAGGTCGACAATGACGGCGACCGATTCGGGGACGAGGCGAGCCGCTGGCACGTCTTCGGCGAAGGCCTCTTCAACGCAGGCGAGAACTGGCAGGTCGGCTTCGGCGTCGAGCGGGCCTCGGACGACCTTTTCACGCAAATCTACAATATTCAGGGCGAAGGCCGCCGCCGCGGCCTGTTCGACGGCCAGCCAAGGACGCTCCTGTCCCAGGTGTTCGCCGTCGGCCAGACTGAGAACTTCTACGCCGACGCCAGCACGCTCGTGTTTCAGAACCTGCAGGGGATCGACGACGAAACCATTCCAATAGCAACGCCCTACGGATCTATTGAGCGACTCTTCGATTTCGGAGCTTATGGCCGCACGTCGTTATCGGCCTCTAGTGCGATTCTGAACCGGGAGATCGGCGCCGACAGCCGCCGGGTTTCGGCTGGCGGCGACTGGCGCGCAAGCCGCGATTTGCCTGGCGGCGTCCTGTACGAGCCCATCGCTGACGCAAGGGTCGACTATAACAATCTTGACGAGGAGGTCTCGGGCGAC
>CAYYNG010000228.1:0-4198 GCA_964472435.1 uncultured Hyphomonadaceae bacterium
GGTCGAACTGGGTTTCCCCCGCCACGGTCGGCACGCCGACACAATTGCCATAGCCGCCGATCCCCGCCACGACGCCCGCCACGAGGCTCCTTGTCTTCGGATGGTCCGGATCGCCGAAGCGCAGGGCGTTCACCAGCGCGATGGGCCGCGCGCCCATGGTGAAGACATCGCGCATGATGCCGCCCACGCCCGTCGCCGCGCCCTGATAGGGCTCGATATAGCTAGGGTGGTTGTGGCTCTCCATTTTGAAGATCGCCGCCTGGCCGTCGCCGATGTCGACCACGCCGGCGTTCTCGCCCGGGCCCTGGATCACGCGCGCGTTCTTGGTGGGAAATTTCGCGAGGTGCCGGCGCGAAGATTTGTAGGAGCAGTGCTCCGACCACATCACCGAATAGATGCCGAGTTCCACGAGATTCGGCGCCCGGCCGAGGCGGGAGACGAGCCGCTCCCATTCCTCCGCGTTGACGCCGTGCTTCGCTGCGGCTGTTTCGTCTTGGTCGGCGCGCAGGGTGGCCAGAATTGCGGATTTGTCGCTCATGCCGGGGTCTTTACCGCCGGGGGGCGGGGCGCGCCAGCCGTGCGAGAGGGGGATGACGGCATCGCCGATCGCCACCTCGCCGCTCTCGCGGACCTCGGCGTAGACACCCATATCGAAATGGTTGAAATGCCGGCGAAGCTCCGCCGGCACATTGATGTCCCGCTCGGCCGTCTCTGGGTTCACTTGGGTTGCGGGGCAGCGCTTCGTGCGCATCACCACCTCGGCTGCAGCGCCGCCGATCAAAATCGTCGACCCGACCCAATCAAATTCGGCCCAGGCCGGCGCGCCGTCGAAATAGACATTGCCGCGAAAACGCCGCCGATCCACCGGCCGACCAATCGCCTCTTCAAGGGCGCGGACCGAGGCGAGGTTGATCAGGGAGATCGCCCGCATCTTCTCCTCTGAGACGACGCTGACATCGGTAAACTTATGGCCAGGCGCTTTGACAATGGTTGGCGCCAAGGTCTCGTCGCCAAGATAATGTTGGAAGAAGGCGGCCAGCGTCGCGCGGCCCTCTTGGTCGGCGACGCTCGCTTCGACGCGCCGCGCGCCAGCTTCGAACAGGGTGAGCGTTTGGCGGTCTTCGTCGAACCGGGCCTCGAGCCGCGCCAAGCGCTCGTCTTTCGCCAGCATCAGAAAATTGAGTTTCGAGGAGGCTTTCGGGGCGGCGGGGTCGAAGACGGTCGGATCCCGGGCGATGGCGATGGCCCTGTCGCCGGCGAGGCCGTCTTCGACCGACAGATGAACGTGTTCGCACCGCTCTCCCGAGAGGCCTTTTACGGGGTAGCGGAAGAGGTCGGTGATCATGGATGGCTCCCGTTCGTCGAAAACCGGGGTCAAGTCAGTTGCAGCGCGCCCACAAGGCCTTCGAATAGGGGCCGCCCGTCGCGGCCGCCTTCATGCGCGCCCATCGCGCGTTCCGGATGGGGCATCATGCCGAGGACGCGGCCGTTTTCAGAGAGGATGCCAGCGATGTCCCGCGCCGATCCGTTGGGATTCGCGCCCGGCGCATAGCGAAAAGCGATGCGGCGCTCCGCCTCCAGCGCATCCAAGACGGCGCCGTCGGCGACATAATTGCCGTCATGGTGGGCGATCGGGATTATGATCTCCGACCGATCCGCGTAGCCGGCCGTAAACGGCGTATCGCGGCGCTCGACGATCAATCGCTGCGGCCGGCAGACGAAATCCAGGGAGGCGTTTCGGATCAACGCTCCCGGCAGAAGTTTCGTCTCGCAGAGTATTTGAAACCCGTTGCAGATGCCAAGGATGTAGCCGCCCCGCGCGGCGTGGTCTCGAAGCGCGCCGATAATCGGCGAGTTCGCCGCCATCGCGCCGCACCGCAGATAGTCGCCATAGGAAAAGCCGCCCGGAACGACGGCGAGGTCCAGGCCCTCGGGAAGAGCGGCTTCTTTGTGCCAAACCATCGCAGGGGCTGCACCAGTCGCCGCCTGCAACGCGATCCGGGCGTCGCGGTCGCAGTTCGATCCGGGGAAAACCAGCACGGCGGATTTCATGCAGCGGCTTTAGCAGGGAGTCGTCGGGCTCGGAAATAGGCTCTTGCCGCAGCGGGCGAGCCGCGCCATGTCTTTCTGTAGTCCCTGGTGGGCGCATCGCCCGCTTTGACTGGAGCAAGCCAATGAAAGCAACACTTATGGCCATCGCCCTCGCCGCTTTTCTCGCCGGCTGCAACACCATTGCCGGCGCGGGCCGGGACATCGCCGCCGGCGGTCGCGTCATAGCTGACACCGCCGAGGATGTCCGCGATGAGATCACGGACGAGAACTGATCGTAACCCGTTAGAAAAAGCGCCCGCCGAGGGCGCGCCGCAGCGGGCGCTTTTAACGAATGAGGCGCTATCGGCGGCGGTCCCGACGATTTTCGCGGCGGTCCACACGGTTCTCCAGTCGGTCGAGACCATCTTCAAATCGGTCTCGCGGGCCAAGGTCGACAGCGCGGTCGCGGCGGTCTTCCCGACGGTCCACCCTATCCTCTAACCGATCAAACCGATCCTCTACGCGATCCGCGCGCGTGCCTTGGGCGTAAGCCCCGCGCGCCTCGGCGGCCGTCAGCCGCGTGTCGATCCGGCCCAGTCGTTCTGGCGGGCCGGCGACCGCGCCGCCGGCGAGAAGAGCGGAAAGCGCGGCCGCCATCGTTAGTTTACCAAGCATGCGTCACTCCCTTGTCTGCCGCATGCGAGGTTTAACGTGCAGACTTTAGGAATCCGTCGCAGACGCCGCCTCTTTCTGAGCCTGCCAGGCCGAAGCGCTTTCTAGGGCCGCCGAAAGCGCCACCTCATACATCACGCCCTGTCGGGAAAAGAAGAGAAGCGAGCCGTCGCCGGAGAGGCCGGGTCCGTAATCAATCTCCGGAGTATTGATCAGGGGCCCGAGATTAACGGGCTCCGACCAGCCGTCCCCATTGCGGGTCGAGGTCATGAGATCGACGACGCCGTAAACGTTTTCGACCGGCAAATGGGCGTAATAGAAAATTCGCTCGCCATCCGCGGTCACCACGACCTGGCTATCGGCCATCATCGTGTTGATGTTGAGGGGCTTTACCTCGAAGTCGCGTTCGCCGTTTTCGCCTTCGGTGGGCGTCGCTTCGTAGAGGTCGAACCCGCCCACAGCCGTATCGACCAACCGCGTCGATGAGAAAATCATGCGTCCCTGCGCGTCGAAGGCGGGACCTTCTTCGTGGCCGCCGGTATTGATCGAGTCCGGCAGCACTTCGGGCTCGGCCCAGGTTTCGGTCTCGGGATCCCACTCGGTCACCCAAATGTTGAGATCCCGAAGATGCGGACGATCCGGATGCGGGGCGTTCGAAGCGTAGTACAGCCGGCCGTCATGGGGCGAAAACCGCGGCGACGTCGCGCTCAAACGGCGCGGCAATTCGATCAGCTCCGGCGCGGACCAGCTTCCGTCTGGCTTTTTCCGCATCATCATGAGGTCGGTCTCATCGCCCTTCTGGCCAGCGTAGACGCGAATCTTACCGTCGGGCGACTCCGTCATCGTGTGATTGCGGTGCCTGTGGCGGAGGGGTTCCGCATCGGGGAAAATCAGCCGCGGCTCTTGCGGCAGGGGCTCGCCGCATCCAGCAAGGACGCAGGCGATCGCAAACGCCGATCGTTTCAGCATCAGAACGCTCCTAAGCTTCGTTGAGGACTTGGCGTCTATCGAGGTCGCGTGACAGTTTGGTGACGGGTCGGCGGCGGAGCTCAGTCGCTGGCCGCCGCCTCCTCGATCTCGATGTCGAACCGTTCGATCACTGTGTTAGCGAGGAGGGTCTCGCACATCTCGACCACCCGGGCTTTCGCCGCCTCCGCGCTGGCCGCCTCGTCCAGTTCGAGCTCTATGGTTTTTCCGATCCGCGCCGACCGAACTTCTCCGTATCCGAGGCGTTCAAGCGTGTCAGCCACGGCTTTGCCCTGGGGGTCGAGGACCCCGGGCCTCAGGCGAACGTGGACGACCGCCTTCACTTCGCCGCTCCGGTGAAGTCGACGATCTTTGCGCCGCCGCCATTTTCTTTGATGATGCCAAGGCGGCGGGCGACTTCGGCGTAGGCTTCGGTGACGTTGCCGAGGTCGCGGCGGAACCTGTCCTTGTCGAGTTTCTCGCCGGTCTCAGCGTCCCACAGCCGGCAACTGTCCGGGCTGATCTCGTC